>JBGSJT010000470.1:0-31447 GCA_041741715.1 Pirellulaceae bacterium
TGGGAAGGATATCATCAAAAAGCTGGGCAGGTTTTAGCGAACGACCATCCTCCAAGTAAATTGTTCGCAAAACATGGAATCGTCTGGACCCTCACTGGGGTGGACCGTGATACCGCGCATGGTTTCACACTTGAGGCCGAGATCCCCAATGAAGTCCACGCTTTATCAGCAGTTCGTAAGCTTGCTCAAAAACAGAAACTTCCTGACAAAGACGCTAACCAGGTAATGAGGGTTCTAGTCAGCGGATTGCAAGCGATCCCTAGGAAGGACACTTTGCTGTTACCACACGTCATCGCAATTGAAAAGGGCATTGATAGGAACAAGCTATTGTCGCAGTTGAGTAGTCGCAACGGAGCTGAAGAAACGATTGCGAAAGTTGCCATTGCTCGACATACAGCAATCGCACAACAACTAAAGCCAGAAGAAACTGTTCCAAGTAAACTTGCTATGCATTTTCCTGGCAGCGTCCCCAAAAGCGCGGAACGTGTTTCGGAGGCCTTTCATATTGACTTGGCGATACCTCGGTGGCAGTGCACCGGATTGTATGCCCCTCCAGGTGAAATATTGACTTTAGAGATTCCGCTTAGTATGCAAAACACAGGTCTTTCCGTTCAAATTGGTTGTCACACGGATGGATTGTGGCAGGCAAAATCGTGGAATCGTGCTCCGCAGGTTGATCGACTATTCGCATGCGATCGTGGAACAGTAAAGATTGCAAATGCGTTTGGAGGAATGGTGTATTTCGTCGTACCTGGCGACAAAAAGAATGGGGCAAGCTTCAATGGGAAATCGATCCAAGGCTTAGAGACAGTCAAGATAGATGGCGCTGTGCGAGCTCCGGTATTTGCAGCTGGGAAGACAAATATTGAAGACTGGAACAACGCAATTCGAAATCACCCCGCTCCATGGGCTGAAATAGGAAGCGATAAGATCATCTTCACGATTCCTGCTTCCTACGTTCGACGTTTGGATCGCCCCGACCAAGTAATGCAATACTGGGACAGTGTTATGGACCTTTGTGCGGAATTAGCGATGATCGGTTCTAAGCGAACAACTCCAGAACGATTCGTAGTTGATACTCAAATCAGTGTTGGCTACATGCACGCAGGATATCCCATCATGGCTCCGATGAATCTTGCAAGGGAGGTATTGGAACTTGAACGAGTTCGTGTAGATGGAAACTGGGGTGTGTTTCACGAAATTGGTCACAATCACCAAGAGCCAGAATGGACTTACGATGGGATGGGTGAAGTTACCGTCAACTTGTTTTCGCTTTACGTTTACGACAAATTGCATCCAGGAATAGCCCCTCACCCTGAAATTGTGCCGGACCGAATCAGAAAACTTATGGAAGAGTATGACGAGAGTCGCCATCTTGAAGGTGCTTTCGAGTTACTAGTGCCATACATGGAGTTGCAACGAAACTTTGGATGGGAGCCCTTCAGAAAAGTCTTTGGTGAGTATTCGCAATTACCCGAGGATGAGCGACCGCGCGACGACCTAGCAAAACGCAACCAGTGGTTGCAAAGATTCTCTAAGGCAGTGGGTAAAAACCTAAGCGAGTTCTTCGATTATTGGGGAATGGTCACGTCGCAGGACGCAAAGGACTCGGTTAGTTCACTTCCTTCATGGCCCTACCCTTGAGCTGCTACGAAATCGCACTTGATGCTGGGACGTTGCCAAAGCCCTGCGATTATATGGGGAGTAAACCAGAGGCGGAAGCTGCACGGAAAGTCACAACTCGACTGAGTCGTGTCAATTGCAATTAAGAATCAGCCAAATTAGCAGGGGGGCGGGAAGTGTGTTGCGGGTTTGCTGGTTGGTTTGAGATAGCAGTGTGGTTGCTAGTTGGGAAGAACTGTAGAAGCTCAATGGCTGCTGCGGGCATGGGCCAAGTACGGCGCCCCGCAGGAACTCTATGCTGTAAAGAATCAGACTTGATCTGACACACACCATTGGTTAGAGGTAAGGGATTGCCGGTTGCTAGCTGCACGAAGGGAGCGCAGCGACCAGAGTAAAGCTAGCAACCGGCGGTCGACCTCGCAGGACGGGAGTGTCAGAAAAATGACGAATGAACGCAAGATCACTGAGAACAAAATTGGGATGCTTAAGCTGGCGGAAAAGCTTGGCAATGTGTCTGAAGCCTGTAAGGTCTTCGGCTACTCTCGAGACAGCTTTTACCGCTTTAAAGAGATGTACGAGACTGGTGGCGAGGAGGCTCTCAAGGAGATCTCCAAGAAGAAACCGGTAGTAAAGAATCGAGTCGAACCTGCAATCGAACAAGCGGTTTTGAAGATGGCATTCGAGATGCCTGCGCATGGGCAGGTTCGTGTTAGTAACGAACTCAAGAAGCAAAGCCATCTGGTATCGCCAGGTGGTGTGCGCAGCATCTGGTTGCGTCATGACTTAGAGACCTTTAAGAAGCGACTCAAAGCGCTTGAAGCTAAAGTGGCACAGGACGGAGGTGTGCTCACGGAAGAACAAGTTGTGGCACTTGAAAAAGCTAAGCTGGACAAAGAGGCACACGGCCAAATCGAGACAGAGCATCCAGGATATTTAGTAGAGCAAGACACCTTCTATGTTGGCACGATCAAAGGCGTCGGCCGGTTCGACCAGTGAGTATTCAGCGATTGTGGAAAATATCAACTTCCATTGGTAGCGGGTTCAACACAATCTGTCGCAGTGCTCCGTCTGCTCTATCCCCCTTCCTCGCGCTCAAAAAGGATCTGGGGTCAACCGGCTTGACGACGTGTTTAGGATCTGACAAGCTAGACCGAAATAGGCAGTTCCGGTCAAATTTTCGTGCTCAGCACGATGGCCGACCATCCCATGGATTTCATTCTCAATATCAAACGATGCATGGCCGCCGGAAAGTCTTTCCAGCATGCAGAAGGTGCCATTGAAACCGGCTTCGTTCGATTGCAGTCACAGATTTCACAGAATCGCACTAAGACGCAATACTCGCAGCCAGACATGTCGTCATCAACCAGGAAAAAAACCAGTGAACTCTGGTGCAACCGAAAGGGCAGGCACACGTGCAAGCCATCGTCGAATCCAAGCAGATCTACGAAAAGACAATTGGACATTTTCTCGCGCCTGTAAAGTCTCTCCTTGAGGATGATTCGGTCTCTGAGATCATGATTAACGGACCAGGAACCGTATTCCTAGAGCGCGCTGGGCGAATCGAACGAACGGATTGCAAATTTGTGAATCAAGAGGCACTTTGGGCAGCTGCGAGAAACATCGCTGAGTTTTCTGGTCGCGACATCGGCGGTAGGTACCACAGCATGGACGCGAGACTCCCCGATGGTTCCAGAGTCCATGTCTTAGTGCCACCAAGTTCTCGGCAGGGTGTGTGCATTACCATCCGCAAGTTCAAGAAGTCGACATTCGGCCTGCAGCAACTTGTTGAATGGGATAGCATTACTCAAGAAGCAGGCGACTTCTTAAGCGATGCCGTTAAGTCGCATAAGAATATCGTTATTTCCGGTGGTACCGGTACCGGAAAAACGAGCATGCTGAACGCGTTGTCGTCATGTATACCGACGCAAGAGCGGATTATCGTGATTGAAGACAGCTCAGAGCTGCAACTACAGCAGGAGCATGTGCTTTATCTCGAGGCGCAACCACCTGATCCAAACGGCGAAGGTCAAGTAACGATCCGGGATCTCTTTGTCGATTCACTTCGAATGCGTCCGGATCGTATCGTGGTAGGGGAAGTTCGGCGTGGAGAAGCGCTGGACTTGATCCAGTCGATGATTTCAGGTCATTCTGGATCGCTAACCACCGTTCACGCCAACACACCACGCGACGCACTCATCCGCCTCGAGACACTATGCCTTATGAGCGACGTCAGCTTGCCGGTTCACGTCGCCCGCATGCAGGTTGCGTCGGCAGTGAATGTGATCGTTCAGATCGAGCGTCTGTTGAGCGGGAAGAGACAGGTATCAGTTATCAGCGTTTGCGACAATAGCAATTCCAGTGGTGATTACTCAGTTCAGCAAGTCTTCGTTCGCCAACCCGGTGGCAAGTTAAAGAATGTCCCAACAAGTGCAGAGCTGAGACCCCTTGCATGAAGTGCGATTTTTGGCAGACCAAAACATCTGCGGGTACGACTATTGCCGACCTGCCGCAGTACACGTATTCATGAGTCTTTTTCCTAACCCCATAGTCTTGTTTTCTATTCAGAGCCACTATGCCTCAAGTGCGATGACAGTCGTACCGTGCATGTAGCTCCGCTTCAGGTTGTTGAGGAAGTATTCGCAAAGTTGAGAATATGCGACTGTTGACCGCGTATAGTTCGATCGGGTCGGTAACATGTTTCATTTGCTTGTAAATCAGTCATTCAGGTCATTTTTGGGGGGACTCTTTGACGCTGTGACCAATTCATAGCGACGATTGTATTTCGAGATTTCGATCTGCACGAACCCGAAGGATCTAAGAAGTGCCGTAAGTTGCTCGGTACGCTGTGGGCGATATGGGAAAAGCATTGACATGCGGTTGTTAACCTTTGTAAGAATCAAATATCCATCGCTTTCGAGGCTTCCACTGACCAGTCGCAGCACCTCGCCTAGATTCGGCATCAGTTCACTGACTTCGAGCATCAAGGCCAGCTTAGCAGTGCCGGAAAAAGTCTCCAAAAACCTGTGAATTTCCATTTCGTGGAAAACAACGACGCCCTTGAATTCACGTTCACCTTGCCGCAGCTTGGATTTGCATTGAGCTAGCATGGCACGGCTTGAATCGACAGCATGAATCATCCCACGAAATGTTGCTACTCGAAAAATATGCTGCGTGATTAGGCCACTGCCGCATGCGAGGTCGAGGATAGTGCGAGAAGTGTTCGAATCACGGAGAATCGCTCGGATCAGCAATTTTACGCGTTTCGAAGCCCGACGATGGTCGGTCATTCGTAACTTGAGATCGTAAAGCGGTGCCGTTACTTCGTAATAAAAATGGGTTAGACGCGGCGAAAAGTACGAAAACTCAGTACTCACAGCCCAAAACCAAAAAATGAAGAGCAACAACGCGGTAACGCAGAGTGCCAGCATGTTTTTGCCTACGTGGGACCTTGAAAAATGGAAAACGGCTGCTATCATAACCGTCACAATGGGTGGTAACGGGCGTCCAGCGGGCACTATTGGAGAGGAAATTGCGATGAGTATCAAGAAGGCATTTACGTGGATTTCTTCATTTCACAGGAATGAGAGTGGTAACCAACAAATCGGTGGCATTATGGGCTTGGCTGTCGCCGCACTATTGCTAATTGCGTTACTTGCGTTCGGACAGGGACTTTTGAAATACGTGTATGACTCGGTAAAAAAGATGCTAGGAAATGATAAGAGCAGCGAGGTTAGCGAATTCTGATTTCAGGACGGTTGGCGTTCCAATGATTTATTCCGCCGCCTTGGGATTTGCTTGCTTGTTGGCTTGGCTAATTACCAGTTTTTTCATGGCGGAAGTTCCCCTAAGCTTAGTCATGCTTCTAGTTTTGCTCGCGACGGCGACCGCAACGGACTGTTGGGATCGTAAGATTTACAACTGGACTACATATTTCGGTGTTTGTTTTGCCGGAGTTGCATCATTAATTCAGTCTTTAAGGCAGACGCCGACAAGCCTAATTGCAACTGTCACGTTTCCTGATTACGTGGTAGGTCTGGGTGTGTGTTTTGCAGTCGGGCTGATAGCACAGGCATTCACGCACGGAGGTGCAGGGGATGTGAAACTTAAGGCTGCGATTGGTGCGTTAGTTGGATTTCAAGATGGATTGTGGATAATCGCTTGGGCATATTTATTGGCGGGATTTTTGGCAGCTTCCGCAATTTTTTTTCGTTTGGGGCCGCGCAGAACCTTTTGGACCATCTTTGCGATTTTCAGGGGAAACGGCTCGCGATTAAACGCCCAGCTGAATCAAGTTGCCTCGTCAGCCAGACTGCCGTCGGCGATTCCCATGGCTCCATTCTTGGCGATTGCTGGAGTGATAGTAGTTTTTTTGTAGCTTAGCCTGGATGATGAAACTTGCATACAAGGTTAAAACGTCAAACCAGATTCCGGCGCGGGAACATTGCGCTCGAAGAAATAATGATACTCGCTATCGTTTTGCCACTGGTTTTGGCTGTATGCCTGCTCGGCATCCGTGCGGTAGTTGCAATATTCTTAATGGTTATGGAGGTGGTACTTTGGCCCTACCTCTAAACTACCCCGCTTAGCTAGGCAAAAATGTATGAATCGCCTCTCGGCAAGGATTTTCGAATTTCACCGCGACGAATCTGGAGCTGCGTATACGCTAGGATACGTGATGACGATCCCGCTGTATTTGATTATGGTGCTTACGTTCATCGAATTTGCCTTTATGTTTGTGTCCAAACTCGGCACGCAGTACGCATCGTTTGGGGCGGTTAGAACGTCAATAGTCTGGCATTCCATTGACCCTGCGATTGCGGAAGAGAAATCGCTGCAGTCTGCCAAGCAGTGCATGGCTCCGCTAGCTAGCGGCCTGGCTGGTTTTCGGCTTCCAAACAAGAGGGCGGAAAATGAAGATCGTTTCCTCGATGCGTATAGGAACATGTTAGGCGGCACTAAGCAAAGTGTGTCTGATAACTACGTGCGGGCTAAATTTCGATATGCGGATTCAGCAGTACGGGTGTCGCTTAGCACCGAACAGACTGGTGATGAGATTTGGCACGAGGATATTGTGGCAACGGTAGAATATGACTATCCATTCCTATTCCCCGTTTTGGGGCGCATTCTTATGGAGTCGAAAAAGAACGGCATCTACAGTCGGGTCATTAGCTCGCGCTGTCGCTTGCAAAATGAGGTGCCGAAAAACGAGCAAAAGCTACTGGGGATAGAATATGACCCAAAACGCTAATCGCAAATGGCGAGCTGGTCGTCAACTACCACGCCGATCTCGTCGTCAAGGCAAGCTTTCGATCGTGACCGTTTTTACGCTACTGTTCTTCACGGTGATGCTGCTTTTCGTCGGCAACGTTGGCCGGACCGTGTCACATAAAATCGAGATGCAAAACGCGGCAGACTCGGTTGCCTATTCGTCGGCTCTGTGGGAAGCTCGCGCGCTCAATGCGATTACGACGACGAACCACTTGATGGGTGAACTCACTGCGATAACGGTAGTCCTGGATTCCTTCGGCGGGACAATGCTGGGAAGTGGAAATCAATATGTGTCCGACGAGAGCAATCTTCTATTTGCAAAGCTTGAGCAAAAAAAAGATAACTACTGCGGAGGTGAGCCTCAGATCACCGGGCCAATTAGTGGTTATGTTCGTCAAGTTGATAAACCGATCGTCCAGGAAATCGTTAGCAAAAACCTACTACTGAGTGACGAAGCGAAACATTATTCCGCGGCTGCGATTTACGATTCAAAGTTAAGTCTGCGTAACTGGGCGTTGTTGGTCCTGCAAATAAAATTGCTCGCCAATTATGGAATCAAAGCGGGAGTCGTTTTGCAGGCCGTAGTTCTCACCAAGCCGATCAGTGTAGTGATCGACGGCGCGGCGAGCCTATTGCATATCGCGATGACCGCCGAATTAGTCGAGATCAGCAAGGAATGGTTGATTATCGAAGCTACGGAAACAGCCCTTGGTACCGTGAATATAGCTGGCAGCACCCGCGACGTGACTTTTGATGCCATTCTTCCAACCATCTCACTTTATGCGGACGGCGTTGTAGGATCGTCAGTCGTCGAAAAACTTGGGGGCAGTTCGACTTACTCTTTTAAGCAATCGATTCAATCTACCAAGGACGATTTAGTCACTGCGCACCGACTCGTCGAAGCCACATTAGTGCCGAGCATTGTTGATTTGAAGTTGCCAGTGATAAAGGAACCAGCGCCGCGCTCGGATAATGTCGATCAGGATGCGGGCAGTAGTTCCAGATTCTCGATGCCGCCCTCAGAATGGAGAGGGAATTTCACTGCAAACGGAATGCTCAATGAGATTCGAAGAGTTTTTGAGCCATTAAGTAGGGCGGCCAACAGGATTCGGGACTTTTTTCGACCATTTGAAATTGCGGCCGATGCGTATAAACGAGCAAAGGGATTGGCCTTTGGCGCTATCAAGCTTCCCAAAGAAATACAAGACGCGATCGATCTGTACACGAATCCAAATATTGTTGGTCCATTGGCAGAAATCGCGAGCTTTAAATTTCGTTCTATTTCGGACGCAGGTTATGACTCGAATCCGAGCTTGCAGTTGGAAGATTACAAACTTCCGGAGTTTGACTGGCAGGCCGAGCGACGATCGCAATGGGTCAGGGCAACATACCCGTATGTGGACGAGTATCGTGCACCTGTAATTGCGTTTTTTAAAGAAAACTGCCCACGCTCCAATTTCGCGACCTATTACTCGCACTGGTCAAATCGTTACACACTTGCCAATTCCTATCTGGCGCGACGCGAAAAAGAGCCCGAAGTTGACCGCGAAAAGAACCGCGAACGGGGCTATCTCGATCAGTTGCGTCAAATGGTTGCTGACCTCAGAGCAAAGTTCGACGATGCTACTGACGACACGGACGAAGAGAACGCGGGGATCGTTGATGCCGGTAAATTTAAAGCAATTTCCAAATTGCTTGCCTCGCCAGACGGTGTGTTGAGGTTCCGTGGTTTCGTGAAAGGATTGGATGAATGGTTTACTCGCATTGCGTCTCACCAGGATGAAATTACTCAGCTCGGCCAATCGGTAAGTGCCCCGCCGAATTCCTCGATTCCAGACGCAACGGTCAAGGGGCTGGCGGAAGAGATGGCCCGCATCAATGTGATCGATGAATTGCTAAACCTCTTAGAGGAACTGGTCGACGCGTTCAGCCTACTGGAGCTGAAGGAACCACACATGTACGTGCTACAGGGCATGACGCCTGAAAGCAAGGGCTTGACAGAACCTTGGATCAACGACACGGAGCTAGCGGCGAGGCTGTTTTGTGTTACGGCCGAAATAAAGAAGCAACCTCCACGCTTACTCGGAGAAGTGCTGTTTAAGCCAAATAACGCGGAGCCCCGACGAGCATTCGCAACGGCCATGGTCTACAATGCCAATGGTCGCGACATCACGCCAGCCCCAACCGCTGCCCAGCCCAACACAGGTTGGGACACGCTCAATTGGGCTCCACCTGTAAGAGCTCCGGAATGGGGCGATCACAAGCCTAGCCAGCGTTCTGATCTAGAACCATGGCAGCTAGTTAAGTCTCGACAGCTACAAGATCACAATCGGGTAAGGATCAATTGGCAAGTAAAGCTGGTGCCGATCCGTTCTACTGATATTGGAATCGAGAATGCAAAAGACTTATTGCATCATTAGACCGTTCGTAATTTGGAGTGTCTTGCTTGTATCAGTTAACCAAGCGAGAGCTGCGGACGACTACGCGCAGTTACCCGCCGCAAATCAACGGATTCTACGAGATCTCGATTCGTTAGGTATCAGCGGTAAATGGAAGATCCCGGAAGCGTGGTTTAAGGAGGGAAAGACGCGCGAGCAAATGGAGGCGATCCGCTCTAAGTACAAGCCATATCGAGATCATAAAAACTCGTTCGTAAATGCTCTCACGGATCAGAATGATCGCCTTGCGTTTTCCGAAATACTGCAGAACCCACCAAAGAGCAGATTGGAGGCTAGCAAGCTAAGTAACTGGAAGCTGGTCGACTATTCTCCGAAAACTTTCCCAACAGCGACGCTTACGCTTGAGAAGCTTTCATATCAGCTGATGAGATTGCCTGAACCTACTGGATTACCTGCTCTGGCTTACAATTACGCGGGGATCCTACCTGGCGACGTCGCTGTCTTCACTGGATACTCTGGTAAGCGAGTTGTCGCAGTATGGGCGGGCAACCGACGATTTCCGCATTGGGAGCGTGGAAATACCTTTGAGCCAGTTTCTTTCTTCTACTACTCCTATGATTCTGAAATATACAATCAGTGGCAAGGCCTATCCTTTAACTCATACCCACCTCGGATCACGCCACTCCTCTATAGGCGGATTGTGGAAGGTAACGTTGTAAGTCCAGCCAAATCGCAGGAAAGCAGTCTTATTGCGCCAAACTCAAAGCTGTTCTTAGGCGCAGGTGGGTACGTCAGTTCAAGTCAGCATCCACATGCATACGCGCATTGGTATATGGCGCCTGAGATACTCCGTGGTGACGACTGGACCAAGGAGGATGCGAAGATACTTATATTGCGGAGAAAGGATTCTAAGTCATTATTGGGTATCAACGAGGCTAAGCCAGTTTCGGACGGCGTTACAAACCCAGAGCCTGTCCCGTTGAACGAAGGTGACAGAAAACTCTTGCTCAAAGATTTAGACTTAGCGATTACGATGATGGAAAATGCAGTACGAGAACTCGGTGCGAATGGAAACAGCGAGATTGTTCGAGAGGTTCTTCGCAAAGCAGGTGCCCTTGATGGCAAATACAGCGTCAGTGAAGTTCTCGACAGTTATGCCTCATTGATTTCAGCGGCCCGAACTATGCGTTTAGAATTAGAAAGTGCATCAGTAAAGAATGGGCAGATTGAGTACGCTAGGCTTAAAAAGCAGATCTCGACGATGGAAGCACGCGGTGGTGGGGCAGTAGCGTGGGCTCGTGCGGGAAGTCTCATTTGCGTCTCCCAGAAACAATACCTGAATTTCTCATCGGATGATTCTAAAGTGTTCAGAGCCGGAACGTTAATTCATGAGCTCGGGCATTACGAGCTCGGACTAGGGCACCGCCCGGTTGGTATTAGTACCGTGTTTGAATTCAGTGCGATCCCTGAAGCGGATTCGCTCGAAGAAATTGCTCTTGGACTTTGGCCAAAGACCTAGTTTGCTTTACATAGGATTCATAAATGCGAGGAGTTGGTATTTGTCCGGTTCGAGGCTTTGCAACCCTCGAGTTCGTTCTAGTCCTGATCCCCTGTTCACTATTCTTCGTGGCACTATTCTGGATCAGCCGCGTTGGAATTACAAATACTGACGTCACGATCGAATCTCGCTTTCTCGCCTGGGAGCAGCGAGATTCGCAGGCGGCTAGTCCTTTCGAGATGCGTGATACCGGTCAGGGCAGAATTGAGGAGTCCTCATCCGCTGTGGTAAAAGTCAGCCCCTTCATACCTCAGCTGGACATTGAATCAAGCCATGTTGTCTTTGCGGGGGCGTGGCAGTATCCGCATGTTGATTTGAATAATTCGCCGAATTGGGATCTGCAAAAGCGGCTTGTGCAAAAAGGAGTAGAGTCAAAAGCTGCCGAATTCAAAGATATAGGAAAGGCCATTCAGGATTTGGATTTCGGGCTGAATGAGTTTGCACGCCTCGACCCGATGAGCAGTCTGACGCAACAGTTACCGAACCTCGAGGGTATGCTGGACGGTTTATCTAACGCCACAATCGAGTCGAATCAGAGAATCGTATCCGAAAAAGCGCAAAGCCAGCAGGCTGCAGAGGTAGCCAGCCTAAAGGCTAAGGCCGAACATCAAAGCAATATCAAGCGACTTGGCGGTATACTTGACAGGATGACACAGGATCGCGCGGATAAGCTGAGAAAGATGAAGGAGCTGGAATCGGAATTGAAGAAAGAGAAGGCTACGAGTGAGAGGGATGAAGAGAAGGTCGAAAAGCTCGAGAGAGAAATCAATAAACTAGATAAACAGGTCGACGAACTGGATAAAGAAATCCCCAAGACAGAGAGAGCCGTGGCCGAACTGAACAATGCCAAACTGGATCTGCCTTCCACGGATTGATTCTTGCTATGCCACCCATAAACACTAAACCAACAGCAGCATGTTCAAGAGCCGCGTTGTACAGAAGTTGATTTACGCCTTTCTGATCGCGGTCTTCTCGGCAAGCGCTTGGTTTGCGTATACCAGCAACTTCGCTAATGAATCATTGTTGCAACCCGACTTGGCATCGCAGCAAACTACGGCCTCGCCCATTGTGGATTTCAGTGCATTCGATGCGCGGGAGGTGGGCTATTGGAGGTTCGCCGGATCAGAGTGGGAAGCCCAAAGCTTTGACGGAGTACAGGCGGACGTCAATGCTTTTGACGTTGCGGCTCTAGTAGCCGGTTCACCGTCTAGTTCAGATCAAGAGTTCATCCAATGCTTAGAGGCTCTTGAGGCAACGCGAATGGAACTGGCGCATGGTCTAAGGCGATACGACCTGACGTTACCTCCTCTTTGGGTTTCCGTGCTAGTCATCGCCGCTGACGATCACCCATCCGTTCAGTGCATTTCAGCAGGCATGCCGCGCGGTGACGGAGATAGGTGGGATGTCTGGCGACTCAGAAGAAGCGGGCATGCACGACAAGTGCAGCGAATGCTACCGCAGTTGCCTGAGGATTGGCGCCCCGCTCTCGTGCGTTCTGACGCTGACGGAGCTCCGATAGCTGAGCTGTATGTGGGTTGCAGGCTTTCGAACGGGCACTTGCAAGACGTGCGAGCAATTGCTGTGACGAACGCAGCCATCGCGGGACTGGAGCAACTCTTTTTGGTCGATCAAGCTGATGGGCAATTGGCGATTCGCGTCATTTCTGCGTACAAGGGTGTTTTCATGGTCGCGAGAACGTCCCAAGAGTGAGCTTTCTTAGCCAGCGCTTGCTTTCCCCACTATGAGGGGTTACAATCGCGACAGCCTCCTCCAGTCGTCCCGTGAGATTTCATTGAATGAGTAATCTGGCTAAGTTCGTCGCAGGCATTGTCATCGCCGTTGTGGCAGGTTTAGGCAATTATGCTTGGCTCAACTCGGTGCAGAATCAACAACCCCTGTTCTTGCGCACAGCAGAACAGATAGCTGCAGGGACCACGATTCAGAGCGGCATGCTCGAAGCTGTTCGCGTGCCAGGTTTAAAGGATGACCTTAAGAAGACTTTTGTTCCCATCGAAAGCCAGCCGCTGATTGTCGGCATGCCCGCTGTTCGAACATATGGATTGGGAGAGATGTTATTGCAAGCCGATATATCTGACTCACTACCGCGCTGGAGAGCCCTTGGTCCGTTTCGGCTGCTCAGCGTCGGCGAACGCATTCGTAGTGGTTCAAGTTACACAGATGGATCTGGTGGCAATACGGTAACGATTGCTGCCTTCGTCGATGCGGATGGACGGTACGACAAGAAGTCAGAACGGCTTCTGGACATCATTGCCAGTCAGTCAAAGACGGAGCGGATCGTGGCCATCCAACTAGAGCCCTCGGATGATGTGAGCTCAGCATCGACTAGCTCCTCGTTTGATCCAATCTTGAGCGAAGACTTCTCGGAGGAGACGCCACTAATGCTGGAGAAGAACGAACGCGGCATTATCGTTCCGTTGAGGAATGTAGTGAGTATCCCTGAAGTATTAGTTCGTGGAAGCAAAATCAGCTTCGTAATTTCTTGGTTCGACGAATGACACCTATCCGAAATGATGCCCGACTAGGTTGTTCACCGTGAAGATATGGTGGAACAACATCATTGATCCGAAGCGAGAGTTTCGAGACTTTACCTCGAAGCGGCTTATTCGTATTGGTAGTGCACAAAGAAACGATATCGTACTGGACAGTGGTTACGTGGAACCAGAGTCGGCGATACTACGCCGACGCGACGATGGATGGCAACTCCAAGCCAAAGGGCAAAACATCATCCGCGTCGAACAGGACGAACTATCCGATGGCAAGAGCCTTTTGATTGAGTCCAATCAAGAAATTAAGATCTATCCTTTCACCCTCTCACTTGAGTTTCCTCGCATTGTTGCCACGACCGCCGAACTCCGAAGGCGAGCTCTGGACGAAAAGATGTCAGAGTTCATCGCAGAGATACATGTGGACATAGTGCGGCGAATTGGTGTGGAGCGTACGCAACGCCGCGACGTACAGATTGAAGAAGCAAAGCTGCTCAAGCTCGAACGGGATATTGAGGCTTTTGCAGTCGACAGGGGGCTTTTCTCGGGACGGCTCCGTGACTTGGTTGCGCACATGGCCGGGAGCTGTCTCCGAGCTCAAATTTTGTCCATGCTCGCCGCCGCCGCGAAATCGGTCTTGGGCGGAGAAGGCCTACTGCCAAAAGAAGGTTGGAGCAGGATGCATTCCGAGGTTCCGGATAGAGAAGAGGAGCTTACCGGAACATGCCGCTACTTCTGCAAGGTAATGAAGGTCGATGAAGAGCAGGATGTGTCAGAGAAGATCCGCATAGCCGATGGTGAGTTCTGGCAGTGCTGGGAGAAGTTTGCCAAAGGTAGTATCGATGAGGTTCATGAGTATCCTGCGATGCGATATTTGAAGAAGCAGGTCAAAGACATTCTGTTTGGATACGGACCGCTTGAAGACCTTATCGCACTTCCGACCATCACTGAGATCATGGTTGTCGACAGCGAACGCATCTATGTCGAGAACGGTGGAACCCTTGAGGACTCTGGGCGCCGCTTTATCTCGGACGAAGTGACGCTGAATATCATTCAGCGGATCGTACAAAGCGTGGGGCGAACTATTGATAAGTCGCGTCCGATGGTCGATGCCCGGCTCAAGAGTGGCGACCGCGTCAACGCTGTCATTCCACCATTGGCGGTCAGCGGCCCGTGCTTGACGATCAGGAAATTCCCACAACGCTCCGTAGCACTTGAAGAACTGGTGGACACACCGGAGCGGAAAAAGTCGTTATCTCAAGTTGCCGCTGATTTTCTTCGCGCGTCCGTGGTTAACCGAAGAAATATTTTGATTTCTGGTGGTACCGGCACAGGCAAGACCACCATGCTGAATTGCCTCAGCGAGTGCATACCCGACCGCGAGCGAATCGTGACGGTAGAGGATACGGCAGAACTCAAGTTGCAAAAAAGGCATGTTATCTCGCTTGAGACAAAAAACCCAAACGCTGACGGGGCGGGGGAAGTTACGATCCAAGACTTAGTTAAGAACGCGTTGCGAATGCGTCCCGATCGTATCGTTGTGGGGGAATGCCGGGGCGCTGAAGCGCTTGACATGCTGCAGGCAATGAACACCGGTCACGACGGATCGCTAACGACGATACATGCCAACACTGCAGAAGATGTGGTGCTACGGCTCGAGGTGCTAGTCCAGCGCAGTAAAGACACAGACCTTCCAATTGATTCCATTCATCGCATGATTGCATCAGCAATCGACTTGATCGTGCAACTGCACCGCATGCGCAATGGCAGACGCATTGTCAGCCAGATTTCGGAAATTGTTGGCATCGACCCAGTCACAAAGCGAGTCAAGATACGCGACTTGTTCTTGGTAAATGATGAAGAATCCGCAGAGGCGATGTTGACACCGACCGGTCACCTGCCGAGCTTTATTGGCGAGTTGATAAACCGAAATCTTCTTGACTTGAATAGCTTCACGGAGGTTGCATTCGATGAATAGCATTCCGTTGATCTTGTCTTGTGGCGTTGGAGCCGGAGCATATTTGATTCTTATTTCATGGAAAGAGATTTGGGACGGGATTGCTTCCCGGTACGTAGCGGATTTAAGGCCCACCTTGGTTGCGCTTGGGATTGATCAGTCGCAGCTTCCGCGGTATCTGAGGTTGTGGGGTGGAGCCATGCTTTTGAGTTTGTTAACAATTTTCTTCATGCCCCCACTGTCTGTTGCACTCATAATCCTGGTGTATCTTACGCCGCGGGCGTATTTGCAAAATGCTATTGTTCGACGAAGAAACCTACTTCGTGACCAATTGGTCGGGGCAACCCTAGCACTGTCGAATACCACACGGGCTGGGCTCTCGCTCAGCCAGGGAATGGATTCGGTCAGCGTCGATTCGCCACCTGAGATTAAACAAGAACTCGATTTAATCCTGCGAGACTTTAACCATGGGGTACCGCTTTCTCAGGCCATTGAATCTGCCAAGAACCGGTTGCAACATGACAGCTTTACGTTGATGTCGGCTGCATTGCTCACCAGTATTGAGCGTGGAGGGAGAATCTCCGATGCGTTGGAGCGGATCTCACGGAGCCTGCAAGAGAATCAAAGACTTGAGCGAAAGATGGATTCAGAGACGGCTAGCGGCCGGCGCGTATTGAAGATTCTGGCCGTATTCCCGATCGTGTTTTTGGTCATATTTATGGTTGCCTATCCCGAGGGAACCATGCAATTAGTGGGAACCCTACATGGACAGTTGATCCTGCTGTTGGTTGTCGCATTGATCGTCGTCAGTGTAGTCTGGGGGCAGAGAATTCTGAAACTTGAATAATGAATAACTCGCTGCATCTCTTGATACCATTCCTACTTTCGGGCGCTGTATTGCTCGGTGTGCTTATTGCCTCATGGGCTGTCGCATTTGCTATAGGCAGGAAGGTCTCAATCCCCGCCGATGCTTCAAGATTCGAAGTGGAGAGACGAGCTGCCCTTGAATCGGACAGTATCGTGTATCGTACTCTTCAGGTGTTGGTATACGACCTTGTAGGATACTGTCGCGATTGGTATGGCAAGCAGCGTCTGCTCGCGATCAAAAAGAGCCTTACGTTTTGCGGGGAGGGTGCACCGTGGACAGCCGAAGAATTTCTCGCCACCAAGCATCTCGAAGGAATGATTGCAGGAACAGTTGTCGGGCTGGTTTTTTCGATTCAATTGGGTTTTATTGCGGGAGTGGGAATTGCGATTTCGATTGCGTTCGCATATCCGATTGTCGTCCTGGCTGCGCTTGCCGACAAGGCAAGTGCGAAAGTTCGTTCGATCAAGTTGAGGTTGCCTTTCGTCGTGGATTTAATGGCACTCATGCTTGAGTCGGAAGCAAACTTTCGCGATTGTCTGAAAACCGCTGTTCGCGAGAACAGCGACCATCCACTCGGTCAAGAATTGGCGGTAGTGGATCACGAGATCGAGCTGGGTAGGCCGAGGGCGGACGCTCTCCGAACTTTTCAAATGCGAATGGGGGATGATGACGATGTTCGTGAGCTAGTGTTCGCAATCATTAAAGGAGAAGAATTGGGTACCCCCTTGGCTGAAGTACTGCGAAATCAAGCGGACCAAATGCGATTGAAGCGATCCCAGTGGGGTGAGAAAGCCGCCGCTGAGGCGCAGGTGAAAATGTCATTTCCTGGCATGCTGATCATGGTCGCGTGTATTATTGTGGTCATGGCGCCAATTATTTTGGCCGCGGTCAGCGCTTTTGGAAATATGTGAGGACGATCAGCATGCCTGCAGCAGTTCTACTCCTTGATGGCTCCAAAGTGCGTTCGCAGTTCTGGTTGGAGTCAGCAGTTTCGCGGATTGGAAGCCATATCGACGCAGACGTCAGTATCCCGAATTCAGAACTCGAAGACCTCGTGGCACTCCTTGAATACTCCAACGGAACTTACCAACTCCACAACCAAACTAAGCGGACCTTTAGGCTCGGGAATTCTACATTGGGGCCCCGGAGCAGTGCACGGTGGAGCCCAGAGGTCCAACTTTCGCTAAGTGAAGACACTGCACTTAAACTGGTTGCGGAAGATGACAACCGACCGAACGGCCCACCACAAAATCCAGGGGTTGAAGAGTATGATGGCGGAGATGATTTGGTTGACGGCGATGGCAAGCGTAGGCTGCCAGAGGATGAAACACCATCAAAGTCGGTTCAGCTTGTGCAGCTTGCAGTTATCGGACTGTGCTTGGCTGGGATTGCCGGTATAGTCGCCGTCAAGTTCCTAGGGATTGAACTCCCCGCGCAGGACACTGCGAGAAAAGTAACGATCACCGAGATCATGAGTAGCATTGACACGCAGGCGCAACGGGAGACGTCTTCGGAAAGCGTACTGATGCTGACGCGACTCAAGGAACTCATCCGGCTCGGTGAACTGAAAAGAAACCAAGGTGTGGGTAGTACGCACTATCCGCAGATTCAGAAGATGCTGCCTATCCTCCGCGATAAGAAGCTGCTGACGGACGACGAAATTGGAAACGTCGAGCAACTTGTTTCCAGCCGACTAAAGTCTTCAACGCCAACAAAAGACTGAATGACTATGAACTCAAACTACGACATTTTTTTGAACGAGAAGATTGGACGGGGGGCAAACACGGTAGTCTTCCGAGGCTTCGACCGCAAGCTTAACCGTTTCGTCGCTATCAAGCAGCTGGATGAAGAGCATGCGGACAATGAACTAAAGCGAACACGTTTTGTGCAACAAGCGCAATTCTTGGCGAATCTATCGCATGAAAACCTGCTGAACGTTTATGCTTTGGAAGGCGAGCAGGGCTGGATTGTGATGGAGTTGATGCGGGGCAGTCTTAAAGACAAGATCGTTGAAGGTCCCGTCGGTTTTGACACCGCCCGCAGCATATTGCGTCAAGCACTTCAAGCAGTGGGCTACTTGCATGATGGCGATAGAATTCATGGCTCAATTCGCCCATCAAACATTCTGATCAATGACAGGGGGCAAGTTAAGCTTAGCGACTTTGAAGACTATGCCCGAAAAGGGGCGCTTAGTCCTCCCGCTGAAGGGCAAAGCAAGTATGGTGCTCCAGAACTATGGAAAGCTCAGCAATTTGGTGAGCTAGGTCCATCAATTGATTTCTATTGCCTCGGACTTACCGTTCTAGAGCTGCTCTTGAGTACGAAGACTGAGGAAAAACTGCTTGGAGAGAATGCTATTGCGTACGGAGACATCGGTTGGATTCGCTTTCACACTGCTGAAGATTCTGGCGTGGATGTCGCGGGACTAGTAAAAAAGATTCCTGATGACCTGGCGAAGTGCTTGACAGGAATGCTTCGAAGAAAGGTCAAAGATCGTTTTTCAAGTGCACATCAAATTCTAAAAATACTCGAGAAAGGTCCAAATATTGCGGTCACGATTGCGGGAGAATCGAGGAATGTTGAGGAGCCAGAGCTAGTGTATCCTCCATTCGGGAAAGAAGTACCAGAGCAGAAGGATCCCGAAATACCCGGCACGACGCCTCCGACTCATCCGCCTGGCATTGAGACCGTGAAAGGCCTAGATCTTTCTGACAAAAAGACTCTTTGCATGGTTGCTGCGGTTGTTCTATCGTTATTGGCCATCGTAGGAGTGTCTTTGCAATGGCTTCTTGAGCCCTCGACCGTCGAGGTTTCGCTGGAAATCTTGCCGGCTGACGCAAAGGTTTTTCTACTTGGTTCGAAATCGAAAGAGTTACTCAAACTCAGCAAGGATCAGACGGTAATGCTGCCTATCGGGACGCAAAAACTCCGCGCTGAGGCAGGTGGCTACGTTGCGCAAGAGTTTCAGATCAATGTTCAAGATCAGGTAGAACCCGTCGAGATATCTCTCAGCAAAGATTTGCTCAACTTTTCAATTGCTATCGAGCCTTCCGTTGAAATGGAAGTGTTGGCTGAAGGAGAGTCATTGCAACGAAATCAAGACAGCGGAACTTTTCAATTGGTAAGGGGCACGCATTCGATAGAAATTCGGAGTGCTCTTCACGAATCTCGAGAAGAGATCTTAGAGCTTGCGAAGGAAGGCCAAGAGTTCGGTCCCTTCAGTCTCGATCCGAAGACAGAAAAAGTAGCTTTTTCGTTCCTGGACGACACGAAGATTACGGTTTTAGTTGATGGCATTCCTGTCAAACCGGACCCTGCAGGAAACTACCGGCTCCCCTGGGGAATCCATGAAGTAGCTTTTGTCGCTGACAGTGATGAATTCTTGGAAATACGCGAGGCATGGAACATAGGAGTCGACGACCTACTCACTGCAATAAAACTTCCGCTGAGTCATTATGAAGTCGCTATTGATTTGGACCCGCCAGAAGCACAAGTCTTCGTCGACGGAGTACTTGTAGAACCTGAAAACGGTCGCTATCGAATGGCAGCTGGACCTGTCAATCTCCAAGCCAGTCTCGAGGGTTATGAAACCGAATATGCGAATGAGTTGATCGCCGAAGACACACTGCCGTTGGCCCTCCATCTGAAGAAATTCGAAATGCCAAACGGGAAAGCCGCGGCTGGTCGTGCGATCGCGGGCTCAGTTAAGATTCTTGTTTTTCCTACGGACCTACCCAATGCGCTCGCGAGAGTCGCCAATCGCGATGTGCGACTGGTTAATGGCGAGGGGGAAATTTCTTGGGAGGCATTTGATGGCAATACGGAGGTCGTCGCGACGCTCTGGGCGGAAGGTATTTCGCCAGCGACTCGCACAATCGCGGTTGAATCTCTGCGAGAGCAAGGCTCTGCGGCAACAGTCGAATTTGCGGTGCCTCTCCCTGCCAAGGAACGGGCTCGTTTAACTTGGTTGTTCGCCAGAAGAGGTTGCACATCGAATCCGGCAAGGTCGGTTGAATTACTCACCGAAGCGATTGCACTTGACGGAGACTTGGGGGAGGCCGTTCGTGATCGAGGCTGGGCTTATGAACAGCTGGGCAAGTTCGAAGAGGCCAACCGAGATTTAAAGCCTGCAATTAACATACTCCCCAATGACTATCATGCGCTGAGTCGAGGCGGGCTGGTGAATTTTGCGCTAGGGCAAGAGGCGCAAGCCAAAGAGTACTTTGATCGCGCAATTTTGCAGCGTCCGAAGTCTTCGGCCGCAAGGTACGGTCGGGCAGAGATGGCATATCGGAATGGGGATTTTGCAACTGCGGAAGGCGATTTGGAGATGCTCTGGCGATATAGTTTCTACGAAGAACAGCGAATATATGCCGCAAATGTATTGGCTTCGATCTTCTTCAAACGCGAAGACTTTGAGCGGGGTATAAGGCTATTTGATGAGACGATAAAGCGTGCGGAGAGCGCCGGTCAAGACGCGACGGAACCGAAGCTCAACAAGGCTCGTGCATTGCTTCTACTCGCTTCGAACGAATCGCAAGTTGGTCCTGATGTTGCCAAGAAATTCATAGCACTTGCCCGCGTCGAGGCAATGACAATCGAAACTATGCAACCTGAATATCGAATTCGCAAATTGACGATTCTAGCCGAAGTCGAGTTCCGATCGGCGAATCACCCACAGTCTTTGGAGCTTTGCAACCTGCTGATTGATGATCTTCAGGTGCAGTCGAAGAAGGTTTTTTTGATCCGAGCAAGCGTTCTCGAACAACTTGGTCGGACGACGGAATCGCAACTAGACCGAGAAAAAGCACAACAACTAAAGTGAAGATCCTGACGTGAATACAGTGTGCTACCGACCACAGTCTATGCTTATTTCCAGCGTGTATTTGTTACGAGGCATGTGCCTAAGATTTGCGTTGTTGATTGTACTAGTTCCAATTACCAAGTCCGCAGAAGCACAGTCGCAGCAGTACGAACGGCGAAATCAATTGAATACGCCTGGCTTAACCATCGAATCGGTTTGGCCGACTGCCCGTGTCAACGCGATGCAAATGCATAACGGCCGCCTATACATGGCCGGCCAGGATCATGTGGTCCGAGCCTACGATATTGTTGATGGTGATATCGATCCGTCGACAGCAGACATTTACCGCTGGCCATCTTGGCAGGAAACTCGCGGATCCATCAACACATTGTCGTTTTCGCGCGATGGCCGTATGGCTTTTGGCGGGCTAGGGTTAAAGAATGGAATGGTCCAAGAAGTGGACTTACGGACGAAGAAAGTCGTGCGGCACAACGAAGAGCTACTATCCGCTATTTCTGCGCTTGAGCACGATGACGGCGGTGCGCTCTGGATCGGCACGTTGTCCGGAGAGGTTGCGAGACTCGACGATGACGGGACGCTTAAGAAGTATGAATCGGGCAGTGATAGGTCAGAGTGGGTGCGTTTGATTTCTCATTCAGACAGTGGCGTGGGTGCAGTATTGAGGAATGGTAGTCGACTAACGCTAGCTTCGGGGCAAAACGAATTCGCCAAAACTCCGTCACCGCAAGCCTCTCTAATCGTAACTTCGGCTGGTGCTTCAACACATGGCGTCATATTGACATCTCAAATCATAGCGAGCGCAGGGCAAGCAACTCTAAACTTCTGGGAACGTACCACCAGCAGCTTTTCGCAGGCTACTGCTTCTAATTCTCGCGTTTTCCGAGGAGTACATTTCGGTAAATATTCAAAAAGCTGGCTCGTCGTAGCAGAGTCGCTATCCTCTGACAGCTCAAAGTTATCCAATTGGGAGATCTTTCGTTTAAACGATTCAACCCGAAACCTGGATCTGGTCGCTAGGATTTCAGAGGGAATGGTTTCAGCGATCACCGAGACTTCGGAACATACAATTGTTTGCGCTACCGAGTGCCCGGTTTCAGTCTTGAAAATTGATAGGGGGAGAACAAGCATTGTTTCAAGTGTAGATCCAATCGAAGCATTGCGCTGGGATTCCTATCCAGAATCCATTACTTGGACACAAGGTAAGCAGAGAAAAACATTTGATCTGAAAAATCGATTTTTGACCTCTCGAAGTGCAGTTAGAAACAACGAAAGAGAGGAATTGAGCGAAGCGAATGGATTCAGGGCTTACCCAGATATAAATGCTGATTTTCGACTGAACTTGAAGACTCCTCAGGGCTTGAGGGCCGGTATTCCACTTGACTCTATTACCGATAGGTTTGTAACCGGGTTTGGGCTGTGGGATTTTGGAGCGGACCGAGCGATATTGGGGGTTGGGCATCAGTGGGGCGCCACGTTAGTAACCGTAAACGCCGAGGGCGAATCCGAAAAGCTCAGAAAGTGCATCGGGCACAGAGGCTCCGTTACGTCGCTTGCCTTGAGCCAAGACAAGCGATTTTTGTTAACAGGCGGAACGGATGGTAGCATCGCGTGTTTTTCGACCCGTCCTTGGCGATTCAATCCGACTCTAGGCGCGAGTTTTGAACGGCTCGGCAACTCAATAGTTGTAAAAGACATTGACGACGGAAGTCCTGCTTGGGAGTCGGGGCTAAGAACCGGCGACGAAGTTGACGAGCTCTATATTGAAAGAGCGAAAGTCGATTCGGAGGCAATCGTAGAATCGCTCAAGAACTCCCCGATGGGGGTGTATCTTTGGTTTAGGATTAGACGAGGCGAAGAGCAATTTCATGTCTCAACGCAGGTCTTGCAGCGACCGATCTGGAAACTTTATGTTCGAGGTACTCAGTGGATACTGTGGCGTTGGAGAGACTATTTCTACGAGTGTTCGGCTGAGGGCGACAAGTTATTAGGTTGGCAGATTACTACCGGGCTCGATGAGACTCCCAGATTCTTGTTAGCGGAGCAGGCTAGAGACCGGTTCTGTCGTGCAGACAAGCTTGATGAACTATTCGATTTAATTGCGTTGAGTCCTAATCGGGCGGCAACGCCCGACTTGATTCCACCGTCCGTTTCCCTAAAGTTTGATGGCGTTAAGAACTCTAAAAGTGCAACAGTATCACTTGACGCCGCCGAAAATGCCATACTGAATGGCGAGCCTACTGAACTTAGTCTTTGGTTAAACGATTTTCGTATTGCGCGATGGCCGAATCCGCAAATTGGTACAGAATACTTTGCGGAGGTTTCGTTTTCAGCTCTCAGGTCAGGCAACAACAAGTTGATCGCTCGTGCATATAGTTCAGAGCAAGTTCGTGGGGACTCGGACGCGATCGCGATCGAGGGCCCAGAACCCGCTGGCAAGCCAACACTTTGGGGATTGAACGTGGGGATTCGCGACTATGGAAATACTAGGCGGGTTTTGGCGAGCAAGGGCGTTAGCTCTGACAATGGCGTACAGGACCTCTTGTACACGGTCAAAGATGCTCAGGCGCTGAATTCCATCTTCGCTAGTCAAGAAATCATGGACTCAGCATTCGGCAGCGTCAGAATAGCCAAGCCCCTTATTGAGAAAGCCGCAAGCAGTGAGAATATCGTGGCGGCGATAGCCGATGCGGCAAAGAGGGTAAGGCCCAACGATTGGTTTATACTCTCTCTGTCTGGTCATGGGTGGACAATAGAGGCGGATCAAAACCGGGATTTTCCACAGGCCTTTGTTTTCGTGACAGCAAACACCGATTTGAGTGATCGGCAGTCCGCGTTGGCTACTTCGCTGCCAGTTGGTGGCAACACCTGCCGCTCAGATTCTGCAAATCTCTCCTTCTCGACTCTATTCGACGCGCTCGGTACTCTGCCTTGCCACAAGATGGTGATCGTTGACGCTTGCCAATCTGCGGGAGCGACAGAAGTCATACGCGGTCTAACTCCGGACTTGAGTGTGGGGCCAGTCGTTCTTGTCGCGTCGCAGAAGAACCAGTTTTCATTCGAGTCCTTCCAGAAAACACATGGAGTGCTCACCGCTGCTATTTTGGAGGCACTTGGGCCTGAATTCGATTTGGCAGATTCCAAACCTCGTGATGGCTTCCTCAGCCCACAAGAACTGTTCGACTATTGCAAATCGCCCGAATTTGGAGGGCGGGGTGCTGTTCAGAGAATCTTTGAAAACGGTAGGAATGCAGGGCACTTTTCCGAGGCTGAAGCGAAGTTTGGGCAGGAGCCCGATTTCTTCAGTCCATTTGATGTGGCGAATACACCCTTGTTTAGTAGACCGTCAGCGAACAGAAAGTAGCCAACCGTCAGCCACTCTCACTAGAAGTATCGATTAATAAACGCTCGTATCTCCATATCGAAGCCGCGATCTGCTGTCAGCGGAACGCCAACTCCTAACGAGCCAGTGGTGCTGCCTATTACGCCCGTGGTTCCGAATGTTGCGTTCACTACGTCTGCGTTGTAGCCGGCTTGTCCAAGCAGGTAGTTCCCCTGGCTGACGGCATCCGCATCATCGAGCGTCTTGCTGTAGTGAATTTCACTCGTCAAACTCAAGCCCAGTTCACGAACAAAGTCGCGATACATCCACTTGCTTAAGGAAGCGCTCAGGTACAGATAATGCTGGTCCTTTAATTCACCGATTTGTTGTAAGCCATTGCCCAAGTTGGCTAGGACGTCGTGGCCGCCGAGAGTTAAATCTAATTGCGCGTAGTACTGGGCATACCAATCTCCGGATTGTCCAAGCGCGGCCAGGTAGGGGAGCAGACGGACACTCTGATTCTTAACCCGGAGTAATTGTGTGCCGTCAAGCAAGTTGACCGCTACGTCGTCTGCAGTTGGAAGCGACACCCCAACCCCCGCGGTTAGATACTCTACGCCATCCGTGTAGACGACCGATTTGAGTGACAGCATGAGGTTGCCAAATTCGAAGTTGGAGAGATCCAAGCCAGATACACCGTCAGCAATTTGCGTAGAATTGATGGTGGCTGCCATGGGCAGGCGGACTTCAAGAGAAGAGAATCCACCAAAGCAGGTCTTTTCGAAACCAGGAGCGTAGCGATGAACATCCGAGCCAACCGCAGTTAGTGCAGCACCTTTAAAAAAGCTGTAATCAAAGAAGACCCGATCGCGTGGGATGGGGGAATTGTTTTCGGCAATTTTCTGCACGCCTGTGAGCAGACTTGGACTACCAGCCACGCTAAGCCCAATCGGCGAATGGCTGGAGGACAAAAGATCATACGATTGAAAAACATGATAGATCCCTGAATCGTCGGAGATTGTAGCTTGGCCACCTCTAAGAACTATGGTTGAGTTGTGAGCGTAGCTTGTAAGCAACGCCGAGACGAACGCTGCTTGAAACGCTGGATCGCCATTGTTAATTGCGAAGTTGTTAGCACCGGAAATCTGGGACGCGCTTGCGATGCTTGTGAACTGCGTATCTGGAAGATTAATACCATTTGCACTCAGATTATTTCCGTCCGCCACGAGTCTCCCATTATGGTTTTGGAAGAAAACGAAGTCTGCCAACGTTTCGTCCGGATTTCTAAAAGCTCCAGTTATCCTTACTGAAGCTCCTGGCGGCGGTTGGACAAATAGCGTGGTTCCAGCCGGCGCCAAGAAATCGCCGAACGTAGGTGTCGGGCCGTTTAGGGACTCTCCGCCGGCGCTAATGTCTCTGAATAAGCCCGAATTGTTACCGTTTGATACCGAGGCAAGCTGTGAGTAATCCTCGGTAGGTAGACTGATCGTTGGTTGCGCGGAAGGCGGCAGAATGGACGGGTTTTGGGTTTGTCCCGGAGCGTTAAGCTGATTAGACGGCTGCAGAGCTAAGTTGGGAGCTTGGGATGGTCCTGGAACCACCGGTGCGAATTGATTTATTCCTTGCCCATATCCCGGCGGGCAGTAGTCGGGCAACGTAGTGAATGGCGGACAATAAGGCTCGCCTTGCTGCAAGAACGAGGCGCCCGGTTGTAGCTGGTCCCACCTTTCTTGCCCAAGTGCCGCGAAGTGGGCGGTTTGCAGGAGCCAGATCACCGCGAAGTTCATAAAAAACCAACATCGTTTCATTTTGCGAGCTCCTGCCACACCCTTTTCGATCCGACCATTGCAAATGGAATATTCGTTATGGTCGTCACAAACGGGGCCGAAACTTGCAAATAATGCAAGAAACAGTACAATCAGTGATCCCCGGTGGTGGCATTTCCGTTTTTGACGTGTTTTAGGAAAGCGTCCGTGCGTTCGTTGCCAATCATATTGCTATCACTCTCTGCCCTACTTAGTACTTTCGATCACAGTCTTGGTCAGCAAGAAGTTGATGCTAAGTCAGACGACGGATCGCTTTCGGGGCAGACAACCGAGTCGAAAGCCGATGGAAAGACAACGCAGATTTCCGAAGTCATCCGCGAACTACTTCCTGCAATCGTGCTTGTCGAGGAATCACCCACCTCACATGGGACAGGTTTTTTCTTTAGTTCTGATGGATGGATACTAACGAACCATCATGTCATCGCCAACTGCCCAGTGGATTTGCAAACGGGGCGTCAGTTGGCACGTGTCACTGTGGGAAGGCTGGGTAAACATGGCGAATTTGAAACGGTTGGCAGGCCAGTTTGGGCTGCTGTTTTCAAGACGGATCGTCGCAGTGACTTGGCTATTCTTCGCCTATTGGAAATGCCAGCAGACGATAGTGCCCCTCCTATTACAAGAGTTGACTATCTCCAATTGGCACAATCGTCTCCCAAGTCGCCCGACCAATGTATCGCGATTGGTATGCCCAGAGACGGAGTCCGCTGGACAGTTCGGCTTGGAAACGTGGCTGGTTCTGGGCTTTTTCCGGAAAACATAGATTCTCAGATTCAGTCGCAGAGCGCCGAAGACCGCTTCAGATTGCTGGCTTTAGTCGCGCCCGAAGGCTCGCATCGGGTACTCTTGAGTACTTGCCCAATTCATCCCGGCGATTCCGGAGGACCGCTCCTTGACAGGGAAGGTCGCCTGGTTGGAATTACGTCCGCGATTCCAGCGGACGACAGGTTTGATAAATTCACGTATCACGTTCACCTCGATGAGATCGCAGCTTTCATAGCGGATATACCTAACAAGCCGAAAATAATTCCGCCGTACTTCAAACCTAGTTTTACGCGTTGGCAAGTTGAAGGCGCCAACTTGGTTAAAGGTGAGCCCTTGGGTCGCATTAGTCTGACAAAAGGCGAAGAATTAGTAGGAGTATTTTTTGATCTGGATGGCGACCACGCGGTCGTGGCACAAAATCAGTTGTTGTCAATCCTCGCTAAGGAAGAACGGGCACTTTGGGTGGCACTGGGGTTAGAGTGGGCCATTCGCTGCGATCAGCGCATTACATACTACTTCGATTTGGACGGAGACGGAGCCTTTGACCGGGTGATCCAAACGCCCTCTGACGAAGGCGACTTTGCCGTTGAGTACCGAGTCGAGGACGGCCAATGGATCCTTGGACGCGCGTCATACGAGTTTTTAGATGAAATCAGATTCGTTTCGACTTCAGTTCAAGCGGCATTCAAAATTCAACGCGAAGGTCTGCCGGCTGAGTTGCGTCGGTGAAGTTGTTTAGTGGCCAATTTAAGTAAATTGGAAGTTTTACCGTCGCATTTGGCAGCGACTTTACATGTTTACGGTACAGGACTTCGGGTAGGGTAGCAAAAACAGTTCGTCATCTTTGGTTGGGAGCATAGCGTGTCTATTTCATACTTCAGATCGGCCCCTTTGGCGATCCGTTTTGGCTTAACACTACTGATTCTGGGAATGACATTCCTTGGCCGTTCTCGCGTTTGTTCTGGAAACGACAATATTGACGAGGCGTTGACCAAGCTTGTTCCTTCAGTGATGGTCGCATTTAAGAATCGAGGTTTCACGACAGTCGGCGTTTTGCCTTTCCAATTGAAAACGCCGGGTGTCGCAGAGTCGACGGCTGGGGCTCAGATCCAAACGAATCTTGCCATCCGATTAGAGCGAGCGTTAACCCTATTTCGAGATCCTGACCAACCGGTCGATGTGGTGTTTGATGCGCTTAAACAGGCGCGAGAATCAGATCCAAACGCACACTACCTCACCGCTCAGGGGCGAGTCAGTCTTTTCATGCCATCCTATAGCCTTCCAATTAGTGCACAGCGGCAAAAGATCGATTGTTTCGTAAGTGGCATTGTCGAGGCGTCAAGCGATTGGAGCGAAATCACTTTGTCTCTGCAATACTTCACTTCTTCAGCCCCTGACCGTGTCGTGCAAAGCAGCCCTCTCAAAATCAAGACCGACTTCAACGTGCTATCTCAAATGGGTAAGGGCTATGTAATCCCGAGGAACATGATCGGAGCTAAGGGAGGCGTCCAAGGCGTGATTTTGGACCCGAGCTTCAACCTTGGCGATGGAGCAGCTTCTTACGACGAAGCCGGGATTGGTGAGCCTATCCAGGGAACTTCTCAGCACGATTGTCCGGTCGAAGTAACCGTCCGCTACGGAGGAAAGCCTGTGTCTCTGAGGAAGGATGCCTACGGCGAGAGTCTTGAGTTTACTATCCCAGATCCCGGTGAAGGGGAGCAAGTAACCTTTGATGTGCGAAACAAAACCGACGAACGGATAGGAGTCGTTTTGGCGGTAAACGGAAGAAGCATTTTGTACGATTTGTATGCGGGCAACCCAGACGGCCTCCCGAAGTTCGTGTTCGAGCCGCAGCAATTAATTCGCCTAAACGGAGTCTACCAGAGTAGTCTCGAAACATATCAGCCAATTGTTGGTTTGTCTGACGTTGAGACAGATTCATACGCAGCTCGCTTGCCAGCACAATTTGCCGGCGCGATCCAAGTTTACGTTTACCAAACTGCAAACGCCGTATCAGCTACTTCTGGAGTCTCTTCTTCGAATCTCAGTACCACGAATGGTATTGGGGAGTCACAAAGCAGCCCAACGCTATCACCAACAGAGTCTTTTTCGCGTCCCTCTGAAGCCAACTCTGGAATTGCATCTAAAGAGGTAAGTCAAGGATTCCGCCGCAACACGGGGACTTCACCAATAGAGAATGCAAACTCTAATTCTCAGATTCCGACGCCGAATAGCCCAACGCAAATCTTTCTACCCACCGACGATGACTTCTTAACAGGCTTTAAATACTCAAGCGCCAAGGCAATTGACGGTAGCAACATGGCCAAGGGATCATTCAATTCAAACGTTAAGGTCGGCGAGTTCAGTGATTGGCAAGAGCTGCAGAAACATATTGCGAAAGGCTTGGTACTGGGTCCCGCAAAAGGGATGATGGCTTTTCAGGGCGAATTGGAAAAGCAGAAGGTAGCTATCAAGAAGTTGGACGCTGTGCAGCGTACAGCCGTCATGCAGATACGGTATCTAACCCTTGCAAGAAGTGCTACAGATTTCACAGCAAGCAAATAATGCTTCTGAGTGTTGCACCCGACCCGCCGCCAGGGGGGCGTGCTGACTTGAACGATTCCGGAGTACAATCGCGTTTCGAAGTGCAACTTCAGGAAAAGCATCGGGCAAACTTGATGGAACCGTTCGACGTGTGTTGGCTGAGTTGATCGCTAAAGAACTGCATCTGCCTAAGCCGAGCGGCAGTAAGCCTACGGCAAACTCTTAAACGCTGAGGTTAGCGGTTCCACAAAGGGTATCGCCATATGTCAGCACGTAAATTTTTAACGCCAGAACAGAAGATATCGATTATACGGGAGCACCTGATAGAGAAGGTGCCGGTCTCGGAGCTGTGCGATAAGCACGGGATCAGTGTCGTCAACTTCTATAATTGGCAGAGGCAGCTATTCGAGAACGGCGCTGGAGCATTCGAACGCAAGACCAACACAGCCAATGCCAGGCGGCAGGATGACGCCAATGCGGCTAAGCTAGAAAAGCTCGAAGCCAAACTACAGCAGAAAAATGAAGTGATCGCTGAACTCCTCCAGGAGCACGTCGAACTAAAAAAAGAACTTGGGGAACCCTAAATCGCACTTGGGTTCCCCATGAGAAACGCGACGAGATTGTCGACTACGTGCGTAAATGGACAGCAGCCACCGAGGTCACCTCTAAGCGCCTGCTGGCCTGGATCGGCCTGTGGTCGTCGACCTCATCTAACTGGACGCGGAGCTACGGCAAAGCTTATGAGCACAATGGCTGGATACCGCGCGACCACTGGCTCGAGGAGTCGGAGAAACAAGCGATCATCCAATACCACTTCGATCATCCGCTAGAGGGTTATCGGCGTCTGACATACATGATGCTCGATGCCAACGTGGTGGCTTGTAGCGCGGGCACAGTGTATCGAGTGCTCAGTCAAGCTGGCTTGCTCAAGCGCCACACTAAACGGTCTCTCAAAGGAACTGGTTTCCAACAACCGTTGGCGGCGCATGATCATTGGCATATCGATATATCGTACTTGAATATCGCAGGTACATTTTATTTTATGGCCAGCGTGCTGGATGGCTTCAGCCGCAGTGTGGTGCATTGGGACATTCGCGAGAAGATGGAGGAGATCGACATCGAGATCATTCTGCAGTCTGCTCGGGAGAAGTTCCCAACTGCCAAGCCACGGATTATTTCGGACAACGGTCCCCAGTTCATTGCCAAAGATTTCAAGCACTTCGTTCGCCTGTGCGGCATGAAGCACGTGCGCACTAGCCCGTACTATCCGCAGAGCAACGGCTAAATCGAGCGGTATCATCGCACGATCAAATCCCAATGTATTCGCCCCTTGAGTCCATTGAGCTTAGATGATGCGAAGCGCGGGGTAGAGAAATTTGTAACCGAATATAACACGGTGAGACTCCTGTGACCGAGACTGAAAAGACTGCCATTTTCAGCGGAGCGGACATTGCCAATTTGGAAGTTTGAGGGAGTGGTTTTGTATCGGGACGTGGGGCTGGCACAGCTCGTCGCAAGTTTTTTTGCGGAGTTCGTGATGTGACCGAGTTGTTGCTGGAGCTGGCGCAGAAGTGTGCTAGAAGTACGAAGTGTTGACGCTGTGGGGGGCATCGATTCGTTTCGCTGCAGACACGCTGGTTTCTCGCCACGAGTTATGCTGTGCTCGATTGAGCGACGGGATATGGCTGGCGGCGCGTGGCCGCTCAAGACGCATAGTGCCCCAAGCTCAGAGCGAGTCGCAAGATGGGTGACGAAGAATACCAGCGGACCGCAGCTTCGCGCCAATGAATCGGTGCGAAGAGCGAGCTGGGTGTGGAGTCAGATGCTGTACATGCGTGTTCAGTGCGTAGGTACACACTTTGAGCGCGGCTGCTAGCGGGCTGTGTTATTCTTTAGGACCGTCTTTGGTTCGATAGCTTTCTCCTTGAATGACGATCGCCTCCCCGTGATGCATCAGCCGGTCGATCATGGCGGTAGCCAGAGTGTTATCGACG
>JBGSJT010000471.1:0-6092 GCA_041741715.1 Pirellulaceae bacterium
AATACTCAGGCCTCGGTAATTCAAACGGGAACTACTGATGGCTATCTCAAGCACTCAGATAACAAAACAGAACTAACTGGGTCCGCTCTAGAAGTATTTAAGCATCAGATTACTAGCGAGAAGCGCGGCATGATGAACCCATACTTAAACTATGTCGAGCATCGCAGTACTGGCGATGTCATTCACATCCGGTTTTACCCAGCACTTGTCTTTCCAAACAAAGGAATGAACCCTTATTTGAGGTGGCTTCCTTTTCCCGGACACTCCTCTAAGCGATATTTTCGAATCCCTCTGGACTCTCGTAGCCTAATGCCGAATGTAGCCTAGTCCTATTGTAGAACACTTCGATATACTCGAAAATAGCTGCCTCTGCCTCAGCTCTGGTTTTGAACTTAACACCCCGGATGAGTTCGCGTTTTAGAGTTCCGAAAAAGCTTTCAGCCGTCGCGTTGTCAAAGCAGTGGTTCACACCGGTCATGCTTTGTTTGAATCCATAGCGAGCAAGCCTGCGTCTGAACTTTTTCGCTTTGTATTGTCCACCCTTGTCGCTGTGAAACACGATGCCTTCTTTATGGCCTCGGGTCTTCCTCGCATCATCGAAAGCATTCACTACTAGTTCGGCTTTCATGTTGTCGCGAGTTCTCCAACCAATCACTTTTCGGCTAAATAGATCGAGAATCACGCACAGATATAGCCAGCCCTCCAGTGTCCTTACATACGTAATGTCTGAAATCCAGATCTGATCAATCCCACAGGCATCGCAGTCAGCGACCAGATTCGGACTATCCTCGAATAGAGGATCAGGCACGGTTGTTCGTTTAAAGCTACTAGGCTGATACCCAGCAATTCCTAGCTCCTTCATCCGTCGACAGACCCTTCCGATTGATACCGTCTTTTTTTCGGTCTTGTTGATAGCCGCAGTAATTCGCCTCCGTCCGTAGAGTCCCTTCGAGTCATCATGAATCTTAGCAATCTTACTTCTTAGCAAAGCATTATCCTTATCCCGAATACTTTGCTCTTCCTTGAGCCAATCGTAGAAGGCTGACGTGGACACCTCCATGCACCTACAGAGGACCGAAACGGGGTACATGTCAGATTCCTTCCTGACAAATCCGTAGCGTGCTACTTTTGGCTCGCGAAGTAGCATGCCGCCTTTTTTAAGATCTCGAGCTCCATCTTGAGAGTTCGATTTTCGTCCTTTAAACGACGATTTTCAGCCAAGGCATCCACTCGTTTCTCGACCTGCTCAATGTCATTCTGTCTTAGGTACTTCGATCGCCATTGCGACAAATACTGTGCTGAGACACCCAGTTCGTCGGCGACATCCTGAACCTTTACGCCTTTGCGCATCGTGGCTTCTACGGCTTTCCGCTTAAATTCTTCGGGGAAACGTCTTCGATCTCTTGGCTTGGACATACTGGACCTCCGTAATGAGTTTCTTCATTATACAGAGTGTCCGGAATTTCGGGGCCATCTCAGAGACGCGAGTTAACATGTAGAAATCTGAGCTCTGATCGCATGATTCACTGGCCAATATCGCCAATTCCAGCGACAAAGAAGCGTCGGATTCTTTTCTGCAAAATCAGCAAATAAGATACAAGCCAAACAAAAAATAAGTGAAAAGACTGCCTGCAGGTAAAAGTGATTTAAAGTGTTTTTGCAAGCCGAGCACCTACCCCGGAGTTTCCTACAGACTGTACCCGTTGGCTACGACTCGCTGAACGGACGTGGTGTCCACCGCCATGTATGCTACCACCGCGTATCACCCGGATCACACTTTTAGAAGAAAAAGCAGAATCTCGATAAATGGATAAGAAGGGGTCCTCGACCACCTGAAGCTGTTCGTGACGATGGTAGACACTCTCGTCATACACATCTTGAACCCACTCAGCTACATTACCGTGCATGTCGTACAAACCCCACCCAATTGCATTGGAAAGACTGCCAACTTCAACCACGACCCCCGTAAAATTTTGGTCTCATCCGCAGAATTTATGGGTGAAGTTTGGTTCGGGGAGCCCGCCAAGGTTGTGAAACAAGGCCAGTCTTACGGATCTGTAGCCCTTAAATCCGTATGCCTTTCTGGTGGTCACTTTCACTTTGTTGTTCATTCCTTCAACGATACCGGCAGATATCGCCCCCTTGGCGTCAAACCAATTGAGAAGAAGCTCGCGATGAGACCTGAGCATCCGTGCGACCTTTTTCATAGGATCGATCTTTGATTTCATCGCTCGCGTGCACCAACGGTCGAGGAATTTCCCAGCGGACTTGGCGTATGCATACTCCCAGAAGTTTTGAAAGTCTTCTTTTAGGAGGTAGCTGCGGACGGTGCGGAGATTCATCTTCAATAGGTCTGCGAGTTTCTCTTCTTGGTTTTCTGTGAGGTTTTCTGGACGCTTGAGCCAGCACCACCGCGACCCCTTGAGGATTGGTTCTTTGCCAGCATGACGCAACTTGCGGGCTTCATCGGCGCGGACCTCGTCAATCGCTTTCGAAAAATGACTCATGATATGGAATCTGTCGAGGATGTGAATCGCGGACGAGGCACGCTTGGTAATGATCTTGAGGTACGGTTTCCACATATCCGAACAGATGTACTCTAACAGTTGCGCACGTTTCGGCGTAAACCATGTAAAGAATGCCTTGATGGTCTCTTCAGACCTGTGCTGACCAATCCAGAGAAGACGCCTACAGTGATCGTCGATTTGGTAAACCAGCGTCAGGTATTCGTGGCCTCGCCGCCACATGATTTCATCGACTCCGATAGCCTTGATGTCAGTTAAGTCCATTCGCTCTCGGCCCCATTCAACAGCATATTCAACGGCTCGGAAAACGGTGTCCCAACTCGTCTGGAAACAGGTGGCGGTGTCCTTCCACGTTAGCCGTTTTGCCCACGCCGAAAGAAACCAGCTGAATGTTTTGGTGATTCGCTTCTTGCCGTCAGCCCACGGAATCATCTCAGCGGTCACACCGCAGCGGGCACAGTCGATTCGGCGCTTTGCGTAGACAAAGTAAACGACTATTCCCCACAGTGGCACGAATTGATACCGACGCGGCTTCATCGTGTCGTATGTCCGTGACTTGACCCCGCAGCCAGCGCAGTAGCCTCTGCTACCGACTCTGGCTCGAACATGAATTAGTATTGTTTTGTCGATAGATTGCGGAGCCCAGGTTACGTCTTTGTAGATAAAACCCTTGTGTCTTTCAATTGAATTAAGGATAGACCTCAGTTGCATGTCGGCTCCGGGTTTGGCGTTTCGTTGTCTTGCAACTACGCAATCCCAGATTCGGGTGCCGACTGCACCTCCATTCTTCTTTCTCCTGTCATATAAAGCCCGACACTGAGCTTGCGAAGTGTGGGCAACTAAGCGGCCGCGGATTTGCGAACTGCATTCAAGCGCTCCGATCGCGCGGTAGTTGCACGTGTCTCTCGCGAGATTACCCTCACATGTTAGATGTCACTTCCCGACTTAGACTTGATCGTCTATTCGTCGGCGTGAACGAAAACGTTGGCCTAGGCGGCATCGGGGGCGTGGGTAGAAAGCGTTAACGTCAACCTGGGGGGCACGATTCTGTGATGAGTTACGAAAAATTAGATGTGTACCAGTGCTCCATAAAATTTCTGGCGATCGCTATTGAGATGACAGGAGACCTACCGCGGGGATTCAAAGATCTTGCTGATCAAATCAAGCGAGCGTCCATGAGCATTCCGCTCAATATTGGTGAGGGGGCTGGCAAGCGAACGAAACCGGACTGCCGAAAGTATTTTGACAATGCCCGTGGCAGTGCCATGGAGTGCGGAGCGGCTTTGGACGTATGTATAGTCCTGAAACTCCTCGACGAAAGGCGAGTCCAGAATGCCAAAGAACTGCTACACCGAATTGTCTCGATGCTCACGAAGCTCTCTCGAGCCTAGCGCTTTGGTCAAGGAAAACGCTTGGCGCCCCGGCCCCCGATGCCGCCTAGGCCAACGGATTTCGTTCACGACTATGCTTACGCCCGACGCACTGTACGCGTCGAGTGAGCAATAACTTCCATGTACTATTGATTCAACAACCTCGCGCGATGCCTCCCGGCTATCCCAGGGGCCACCGCATCTAGATTTAGGTAGACTTTTCCCTTTGCCTTTCCGTCTCCCTAGGCTTTGCCGTTGGCTTGATCATGATCCTCGGCGACCCCGTTGCCCTTCGCCGCTCATTTTTTCATGCATAACTTCGACAGCATGGAGACCACTGAAACGATGAGCCGCTTGGCCAAGGAGTAAGTTTCTGCGTCTATTAAACGTAGAGCGTGACATGCGTCTACTATAGTGCCTGATTCGAGAGCGCTACCCCGTGCAATCGCAAAATGCTTGGCGTTGTCAGCTGATCCAGTCCTACCACTCGCTTCTTCGATATTCAAAGGTACTGACAAGGCCGCACGTTTCAGTTGATCGACCAGCTCACCATTGCCTCTAGGAAGGCTGCTGGTAATTTGCGCCGACAGCGCTAGAAACTCGATGGACTTTTGGTAGACGTGGAGTTTTTCATGACTCAGTTTAGGTATCTCGTCCATGGCTAAGCCTCCCGGCGATGCTCTACGGTGCGAGAATTGGCGGAACGCGCGGACACAGTGCCGTTGGCGGATTGGGAATCAGCTTTGCAGGCACTCGTGAAGCAGAAAGGCGGTAGCTTTCGTAGCGAATCTTGTCCGGCTCGGGGAAGGACAGAAAATGTAGAACAAGCTGATCTGCTTCGACGGAGCAGTTGTAGAGTTGAGTCGCGTTGTCTTCGTAGGCGCTCAAGACCTGCAGCAGCTCGTCGTCCTTAGGAAAAAATTCGCGAAGCTGCTCGTTGCAGCATCCCCATTCGACAAGACGGCCTCGGCAGAGTGGCACCCGCATGGATTCTTTTCCCAGCGGCAACCAAGCAAGATCTTGAGAATTGCAAAAGTCCTGAGATTCTTTTTGCGACACAGCGCTCAAATCCTGTGAGGACGCAGGCGCTAACATTTCAGGGATATTGTCGAGTTCGGCTTTCGCTCCAGGACGGTCGCGATCGCAAGCTACGCTACCCAACAGAGATAACCAGCAGATAATACAGAAATTTTTGGAAAACCCTGACAAAAAACCAGAATCAACACTGCTTTCTGCGAAAAACATCGAACCTCCAGGACAGGGCCTACCAAACACATCCCTGGCCTTAACAAACTCTTCGGAAATTCTGACAATGATCTTGAGGCGAGCGGAACTCCCTGGTAGAACCTTAGGGAACCTAGGAGGTTATGACATGGCAAAAGCAGGACGAAGAGATTTAATCCGTTTGAACAGCACCGCAGGTACAGGCTACTTTTACACAACAAGCAAGAAAAAAGGCGCCGAAAAAATGGTGCTCAAAAAATATGATCCCAAGGTACGCAAGCACGTTGAGTTCAAAGAAGGTAAAATTAAGTAGATCCTGCGAGTTTGACACAGCCTGTTGATGCCGTCAGGGAGAAATCATTTTCTCCGGTCTCACATGCTGATCAAACTCCGCTTCGCTCACGAGTCCCAACGATATCGCTGCCACTTTAAGGGTGGTGCCTTCCTGATAGGCTTTCTTGGCAATTTTCGCTGCATTGTCGTAGCCGACTACCTGGTTTAAAGCAGTCACGAGCATCAGCGAATTATTGAGATGGTGAGTGATGACGTCACGATTTGGCTCGATCCCCTCAACGCAATTTTCGCGAAAACTACAGCATGCATCTTTGAGCAAACGTACTGATTCAAGGAGGCAATGAATCATCACCGGCTTAAAAACATTTAACTCGAAATGACCGTTAGACCCTGCAGTCGTAACCGCTACATCATGACCGATAACTTGTGCTGCCACCATCGTCATGGCTTCGCACTGGGTGGGATTGACTTTGCCTGGCATGATTGAACTACCCGGCTCGTTGGCTGGTAAATTTAATTCGCCTATGCCGCAACGCGGTCCACTCCCTAGCAAACGGATGTCGTTGGCGATCTTCATGCAGGCTGTGGCTAAAAGCTTCATGCAACTACTGGCGTGCACAATCGCATCGTGCGCTGCCAATGACATAAACTTATTTGGTGCCGTCACAAAAGGCAGACC
>JBGSJT010000472.1:0-2947 GCA_041741715.1 Pirellulaceae bacterium
ACTGTCGTCGATGGACGATCACACGAGGCGGTCGCCGAAGAGTTGGCCATGTCCCAGGCCGCAGTTCGTCAGGCCAAGAGCCGCGTGCTACGACGACTCCGCCAGCAGCTTGGCGAGTAGTCGCGTCTCTCCGAGACGCGAGATTTCTGTGTCTCGGAGAGACACAGCTACGTGAAGACCCAAGCGGGTCGACTCAGCTTTCATTGGCGAGTATACTCATTGTAGAAACATTTCTGGAGGAGAGGCTATGTCTACAGTTCAAAGATGGGGCAACAGTCTGGCGGTAAGAATCCCAGCGGTTCTGGCGGGGCAGTTGGATGTGAAGGACGGCGCACAGGTTGAACTCACTGTCCGAAACGGTGAATTGGTCGTCCGTCCCGTAAAAGCGGAGAAACTAAGTCTTCGCGATTTGCTTAAGAACTGCAAGCCATCGCAACTGCACGGCGAAACCGATTTTGGTGAAGATGTAGGTCGTGAGGTGTTGGAATGAAACGCCGCCTATACGTGCCCGAACGTGGCGACTTGGTGTGGATCACGCTGAACCCAGTTGCCGGTCACGAGCAAGCTGGGCGACGTCCGGCACTTGTCTTAAGCCCCAAGAGCTACAACCGCAAAACGGGGCTGTGTGTGATCTGTCCGGCAACGCGTCAGCGAAAAGGCTATGCCTTTGAAGTCACATCCATTGGACCGGATGGCGTGCAGTCTATTGTGCTGGCGGATCATCTACGTAACGTCGATTGGAAAGCTCGTCGCGCGGAAAAAATGTACCGAGTTCCCGATGACGTACTGGCTACCGTTGTCGCGCAATTGGAGGCCTTGATCATCTCGCCGGATGTTTAAGGGGAATGCACACGTAGGCGAGTCTCTCCGAGACTCGCCACAATCAGCGACTCGCCACAACGCATGGCAATGCGACGCAGAAATGTCTCGCGGTGATTCAGTGATGAAGGACTTACCCGCATCAATGCGCTACAAAAAGACCTCTCAACACCACTTCATTGGTGACCAGCTCTGCTGAGTATCGATTGGGCTTGATGCCCTGCGGAGTAATCATGGTGAGGAACAAGGTTTGATCGCGTCCCGAGCGTTCACGAAAGACACGCAGTTTGCGCTCGAGCGCTTGCGCATGACTCTTCGAAATAACGTAGGGCTTGTCGGAAAATTTGATTTCGCAGATGTTGATGCAATGATCTGCTCGATCCAGCAGCAAATCGATCTGCGCCCCTTCTTCGTCTGTTCCTGCCTTGGCGACATACCGCCAGGATGCAGCTTCCGTTTCCACATCGCCAATGCCAATGGCGCCGCGAATTGCCTGCAAGTGTTTAAAACATATCGCCTCGAACGCGTATCCGCACCAGGCTTGGTAGCGGCGGCTGGAGGACTTTCGTAGCCACGAGTTCGTGGCCGAAGTGGAGTGCATCCAATGCCAGTAGAAAACGGAGAACTCGTCGGTCAAACGGAGCAAGCTGCCTTTGGTTTTCTTGTCCAATGAAAGAGTCTCCGTCACAAAGGCGGATAGCTGAAGCTCCTCAATGGCCTTCGTCACACCACCACCACTGGCTAACTGTGCCTTGGCGAGCACTTGATCGCGGGTCAGCCCTGCCCAACTGGTCGCCAAGACCTTGACGATCGCTTCGTGCGTCGCATAGGACTCGAAGAGTGCCGCGTACAAATTGTGATACTCGTTGCGCAACATCCCCTCACTACGAAAACACTCCGCCTCGATGCACTGGGCTGCGGATTGGCCGGGTTGGATGAGATTCAAGTAATGCGGGATGCCACCGAAGGCCATATACGCCATGGCGATCTGCCGCTGGTCCCAGCGAATCTTACGATGATGCAGATATTGTTCAACTTCATTCAGTCGGAATGGCTCAAGCCTAATGCGCCGCGTCAGTCGATTGTGCAAGCCACCACGGGCATTGACCAGGTTGCGAATCATCCAGGCCGCGGCAGAGCCACACACGACGACTGCCAGATCGCGTTGTCGACTGGCATAGCTATTCCAGAAATTTTCAAAGGCAGCCACGAAGCCACTTTTGCGGGTGGCCAACCATGGAAACTCGTCAAAGAAGATGACTCGCTTTCCTTTGCCCCGCGTGGGTTGTTCAAGGCAATGTCGCAGTAGTTCAAAGGCTTCCAGCCAACTTTTGGGTTGTACCAGCGGGACGATCGGAAAGGCCTGCCGCAGCGAGGCTTGAAAATTCGCCAGTTGAATCGCTGTGCTTTGGTCATGTAACCCGACGACTTCGAACACCAGATGCGACTTCATATGCTCGCGTATTAAGAAGGTCTTTCCAATGCGGCGGCGACCATAAACGGCGATTAATTCTGGGTCCTTGGAAGCCAGCACGGTATCCAAAACCCGCTTTTCGGCCGAACGCCCAATAACTTGATCGGTTTTTGCCATAAATCGTGCTCCCCGTTTACCGCTCAACTACTTAAGCAACCGTTCTGGCTGAGTATAAACAGAATATCTCGCCAAATCTATTCTCGATAACATAGATTTGGCGATGTACTGAGAAAATAGGTCGCCAAAACTTTAGTCTGAGCAATATAGACGGATGCCGAATCGGACGGTTTTCAGCCCCACTGAGTTTTCGAAATCCGTTTCTTAGCGCTGTTCAAACTGGCACGAGCTTCCAGGCCCCCTTTGCTGCGGTTGCTCGGGGGATTAACGTACATACGAGCGTTTGTGGGGGAACACCCCAATCATCCAAAATGCCTTTACACAGTCCAGCGCATGTCAATTGCCATTCGAGCCCAACAACTTTTCAAGTCCTACCCGGCCAAGCCGCCGGTCGAGGCCGTGCGCGGCATTGACCTCGAAGTGATTGAAGGAGAATGTTTTGGTCTGTTGGGACCCAATGGGGCTGGTAAGACGACGACGATGGAAATGCTGGAAGGGTTGCTCAAGCCAACGTCTGGGACGATTGAGATCTTGAAC
>JBGSJT010000473.1:0-13672 GCA_041741715.1 Pirellulaceae bacterium
ACTGAATCTCGGACATCATAGCGGACTTTGCGCAAGCGACTGGAAGCGTGTAAAAGCTGCCAACAATCATCGCTTAAAAGCCCCGCGGGCGCAACTCTACCCATATTGCCTATCTATCTCAAAGTGCGCGTTGGCCCTGAGGTTCAAGGTGGCCGTTGGGCTCAAATCAACGGTCGGCTACTGGCACTACGTCTTTTTCTCTTTTTTGTCCATCGCGGGCCTGATAACGGTGTACTGCAAATACGGCACATAGAAGAACCACGCGATGCACGTGCGGACTGGCAATGGTTTGAAGACGTCTGGGGGCGGTTCCGTGCGGGAATTAGTTCGGCCAACGGTGAGAGTTTGAACAGAAAAAGCCCTCGCATCCATGCAAGGGCTTCTTGGGGCCGAACGGCCCGCTCCGGTTTGGTGTGTTGCCTGCTTTGCCGCTACTTCTTCTTGATGTGCTTCAGCGCGGCTTGGGGCGTACGCCTCGGCGGGGGAATGAGTACTGCCGGGCCTTGCTTACGCTTCTCCAGGAATGACTCGACGTCAGATTCACGAATCCGAATCGCCCCCCGCCCCGCCCCCACGCGGTAGTGTGTAATCGCATTGGACTGGAGCAGCTTGTAGGTCTCCGGGAGCGATAGACCCAAGTAGCTCGCTAGCTCCTTGACTGTCAGCAATCGCTCCTTAGTCTCCACTGCTAACTCCTCCCGGCGTTTCCAAAGTCAGCCCTTCGAGTCGCTTCCACACAAGCTCCAAAAGCTCCAAGTTGCCGAGCTCCGTTCCTTGCTCGCAGATCTCGAAACTCAGCATCAAGAGCTCACGCTCGATCTCGTTCTGATACAAGCGGGCAAGTCGCGTAAAGCTGGCCTGCCAGGGTGATGCCCCAGCATGGGGCATACTTGCTTCACGTATTCTCATTGCACGTCCTTTCTGAAATTGCTGGTCATGATGTCGATCACCGTTAATCCCCAAAAGAATAGCCGACACTTTCAATCCACCTAAAATTACGCACGAAGGTTGACATAGCCATTCCTTTGCGGTGACGACGGCGTTGAACTCTTTGTCGATGATGTAAGCTGGGCAGTCGACGATCCGAACTCGCTGGGAGTAGCCGCCGCTAACAACGACGACTGGACCGATGGGCTCGACTGTGAAACCGTTGGACTGAAACATGCTTGAGGCTCCGGTTTAGGGTTTGAACTGGGCGATAACTAACCGACTGGATGTGCGGCAAAACGTGTCACGCCATCGAGATAAATTCCAAGCCCACCTGATCGCAGGCCCGCCGCAGCTTTCGGTTCACATCGTCGTATAGCTCGACGGCAGTTGGCTGCTCGACGACTACTTCGGGCTCTGGGATCGGATTGGCATGCAGAACCTCGTATCGCCACGATCCGCTGCAGCAATGGACCGGCGTGCTCGATACCGTCCAGCCGCTGTAACGGGCGTAGCCGAGATAGTTGCCGCCGCCCAGGCTGTAGTTTTCTCGGTGCTCGATCGACTTCTCGCCGCCGGTTTGCTTGTATGAGTTGCCGACTCCCAGCGGGTTAGCTGCGATCCAGGCGTCGAGCTCCGCCTGCGTCTCAAACACCGGGGAGTCGCTGAAGTGGCTGCGCCAGCCTTTGTAGAACAGGCCGTGCTGGTCCTGAAACTGGGATTTCTCGCAGGCCTCGGTATTGCTCGAGTCGTGATCCCAAACCGACACGGCTTGGAAGCGGCCGCACTTGGGGCCCGGATGCGCCGTCGGCTCGAACTGAGCTGCGGCTGCGCGTAGCTGCATGACCATCGTTACCAGCCGCACAAGAGGCCTGTTACTTGCCGCCAATTTTGAATACACAGGACGGTTCGACCCGGGTTACGAAACTCGCGTTATAATTGCAGATCAACGGTCGATACGTCATATTAAACAAAACTATCTCTGTTCGTTTCCCCAGCCAACATAGGGCTCCCGTATGCCAACAGCAAAAGAGACCATGGTGGATGTTATCGCCCGGCAGCCGGACGACAGTACCTACGAGGAATTGCTGCGCCAACTCGCATAGGACCGAATGGTCCAACGCGGCTTGGAAGACTCAAAGGCTGGACGAACAGTCATGGACAATGAGGTAAAACGAAAGATCGACGCGTGGCAGAAATAGTCTGGACGTTGGAAGCATCTCGCTGCCTCGATGAGATTTACCAGTACATTGCTGATCGTGAAGTGCGTGAGATCCTCTACGGGCACTACCGCATAGCCTACCTCGTTGCCAATGAGCAACGGATTGAGGTTTTGGGAATCTTCCACTCCGCCATGGAAATCGAGCGATACTTGCGTTAGGCACGCGCGCACAAGACATCGCAGGTGCTCATTGTAGTCGGTTTCTCGCAAGGCCGCCTGAGCCGCCATATCGATAGTCGCCGCGATCCAGCCAGCGCGCTCATGAGGGCGTTACATGAGTTGTCATTTGCTAATGATTTTGTCGGACGGTTCGAGCTGGGTTACAGAAGCAGCTGGTCGCCGGCGGGCGACTAGGCGGAAATCGAGCTTCTGATCCAGCGCATGACGCGCTGCCCATTTAGTTTGTCACGGTTGGTGAAGGTGCGCGATACTGGGCAAGTCATCTACCAGTCCGAGAAGCAGGCGTGCCACGCCTATTCTGCTCCCAAGGGAGACGGCATGCGAGCGGGAGTGCTGCGAGCTTCCAGATTCTGGAGCCTCTCGATTCCTGGCCGAGTTCACCCTACGCTGACCACTCACATTGTTATATCTGGGAATTGGCCACCATGCAAAGCAGCTTGCGAACTTCCCTATTCGACTTCCCGATTCACTTACGAGAGAGCAGCATGCGTCCATCCCGAGCTCAGCAAAACACCATTGGTTCCGGCGCACCTCTGGGTCGAACCGTTTCTGTTCATAACTGGGCGCGATGCCTTTACGTTTCGGCAGCAACCAGATCTGATAGAAATGCGTTGCACTCGATCTTGACGGGTTGAATTCGCTATGCGTGATGCCGGTCCCCGCCGTGATTCTCTGGAATTCACCAGGCCGCAGTACTTTTCCGTTGCCCATTGAGTCATTGTGTTCCAACTCCCCATCAAGCATATAGGAAACGATCTCCATGTCTCGATGAGCGTGCGTTCCAAAGCCCTGACCGGGCCCGACGCGATCTTCATTCATGACACGCAATGACCGAAATCCCATGTGGTTGGGGCCATGGTAATCGGCAAAAGAAAACGTATGGTACGATTTCAACCAGCCGTGATTGGCATAGCCACGTTGGTTCGCGCGTCGAATGGTAAACATGATGTTACTCCTGCTTGTGTAGTTTACATGTAAACTACATGGGTTGAGAAAAAGCAATTGCCAGGAAGCAATTGCTTGCGCTTGCTTTGATTGCCTATTCAGAACGAAGCCGCAATTTTCTCGGCGGCGTGGACTGCGGCTGCTTCTGCCTTGGCAACATCTGCGGGAGATGCAAGAGTTGGTTCGACCATGATCGACTGGATGTTCTTGAATCCGATGAAGCCAAGCAAGAGGTCCATGTAACCCTTCTGCAAATCCATGCCTTTCGCCGCGTCGCTTCCGTAGGCTCCACCGCGGGCGTAGACCACGGCAGCAGGTTTTCCGGTCACCAGTCCGCTGTAACCCGTCGCCGGATCAAAACTGAAGGTCTGGCCTGGTTGAGCGATCACGTCGATGTAATGCTTGAGTATGTAGGGAATTCCAAAATTCCACATCGGCAAACTAAACAGGTATTTGTCCGCTGATTTGAATTCGTCGCAAACATCTACCACCGCTTGCCAAGCCGCTTTTTGTTTTTCATCAAAGCCCCGGGCGTGCAGCACTTGGTATTTGGCATCGATCGTGAAACCGTCGAAATCCGGCAACTTCTTGTCCCACAAATCCAGGGTTTGCATTTCGTCGCCGCGATGGGTCGACTGATATTTGGCAAGAAAAGACTTTGCCACGAGGATGGACTTCGAGCGCTCTTTGCGAGGGGAGGCTTCGATGTAAAGCAATTTTGCCATAACGATCTCCTGGGTAAAACGGTGCATGGGATTCTGCTGGGAATTGGAATCTGTGTTTTTAGTGAGAATCTACCGCCAGTGGTTTACATGTCAACTATAACGGCAAGCCACTCTTTTCATTCGCGAATTCCTTTGCGAACCTTTTCCAAAATCTCGATGAGTACTTTCAAGTCGGTTTTGGAAACACTCGACAGCAACGAAGCATGCAAATCGAGAATGGGTTGGTCAAGTGCTTTCAGCAAGCGACTTGCGGAGCTTCCACTGCGAAACTGCAGAGTCATTGGATCTGAATACCTAGAATGGATACATCGTCCAGAGCGCCTTTCGGATGGCACCAGGCGTCGACCACAGATCGCAAATGCTCAACTTGTTCTGCGATCGGCAGGTCCCTCGATTCGTTCAGAACAGCCAACATCCGGTCGTTCGTCAGCTGCTCCAATTTCGAGTCCATGGCTTCAGGAACTCCATCGGAATACAAGTACAAGCGGTCGCCGCGCAGCAACTGAATCTCAAACGTATCGAACTCGATGTCGTCGAACCAGCCGACCGCCAAGCCATCGCCGTCGATCAATCGCGGCGACTCTCCCGGCCTAATGAGGACCGGTTGCGGATGCCCCGCGCAGACGTAACGAAACATATTGGTTCTCACATCCAAAACACCGTACAGAATTGTAAAGTGAAGACCTCCTTGGGAGTCCATTTGAAAGCGGCGATTGAGTTCGTTTACCACCGTTTCTGGCGGAGTCACACTCGGTTTGCCTGTGAAAGGATCCATGCGTCGCAGAAGCGATGTGGCTGAGATAACGGAGCTCAATAAACGCCCGATGGCAACCGCCAACAAGGCTGAAGCAGCACCATGGCCACTGACATCCACCACATAGAAGGCTACACTGGATTCATCCAGTTGACAGTAATTGAGGAAGTCCCCAGCCAATTCCTCGCAAGGCGTGTAGTTCCAGGCGGTACTTATTTGTGGGAAACTCAGCGGTTCATTGGGGAGCAAGGACTTTTGCATGTTCGCCGCCGCTTGCAAATCATGGCTCATGCGTTTGTTCAGGCCCTCTAGTCGGGCGTTGAGCGACTCCAACTTTGCATTCCAAGCAGACAGTTTTTCTTTGGCCAGCGTCAGTTGTTCGTGACTTCGATGCAGCTCCTTATTTTTTTCTACGGCATTTTCGAAAGTAGAAATCAACAAGTTTAATGCCTGTTGTCTACCCGACTTGATTTTGTAGACATTGGTTCCAAGCTTGACGGCGATCTCCGAATTGGCCGCTGAAGCCTCTTCTTCGAGAATGGGTGTGGCTCTCAAAGCCTCGATTCTACCTATGAGAAAGCTGATGTCGTACGGCTTAGTCATGTAATTGTCCGCACCCACATCCAGCCCCCGAATGATGTCTTCAGCGTCGGACAACGTGGACAACAACATGACCGGGATTTGCCGAAGGGCTGGATCGCTCTTTATCGCGCGGCAAAACTCGTATCCCGACATGATCGGCATCTCTATGTCCGAGACAATCACGTCAGGTCGATGTTGGCGAACCAGCTCAAGAGCCAATTGACCATTGAGCCCGACGTGCGCATCGTAACCGGCCGCTAGCAAACGTTGCCGCAACACGGTGCCTTGAATACGGCTATCCTCAGCAATCACAACCACCGGTCTGCGCAGAGGACTACTCATGCTGGGTCTTCTTTTGCTCGATTTTCAACCATTCTAACAATCCACGACGCGATTTTCTCGAGTGGAACAACTCGGTCTGCCAATTGTTCCTCGACGACCGACTTGGGCATCCCATAGACGACGCAGCCGTCGGGATGTTGCGCAATCACCTTCCCTCCGCGCTGCTTGATTATGCGGCATCCCTCGGTACCATCCCGCCCCATGCCGGTCAGGATTACGCCCAAGACGTTTCCTGCATAGGCATCGACAGCGGAACGAAAGAGATAATCAACAGCCGGCCGGCAATTGTGTTCGGGGGGATCTTCGTTGATTCGCAATACTCGTTGACCATTGGACTGTGCAATGGACATTTGAAATCCTCCCGGGGCGATATAGATTCTATTCGGCACGATTGCCATCCCTTCGGCCCCTTCCACAATTGGCAGCTGGCTTGATTCGTGCAGTCGAGCGGCCAATGAATTCGTGAACCTAGCTGGCATGTGCTGGACGACAAAAACTGGAACTCCAAGGTTCGCGGTCAGTTTTGGAAGTACGTCGCGGAGCGCAACCGGTCCACCTGTTGAAGCTCCGATGAGAACCGCTTCGATGTGACCAGTCCCCTGTGCTCTAGGTGCCCTACCTGACTCGCGGACCCAAGTTAAAGTTCTGTCGCCGGTATAGGTAACGGCAGCGCTACAAATGCGTCGCGTCGACTTTGTGGCTTGGCTCTCACGGAAAGCTCCAATTTTCTGCGTGAGGGATTGCAACAGCAAACTGCGATTGGCTTCCGCATCCTGACTATTCGGTTTTTGGATAAAGTCGAAAGCGCCGGCCAAGAGAGCATCCGTAGTTGTGTCGGTCCCCTTGGCAGTCAAGTTGCTTAACATGATCGCCTTGACGGGTGATCTTCTGTCGCGCAGTTCCTTGAGCAACAAGAGCCCATTGATGCCAGGCATCTCGACATCGAGTGTTAACAACTGTGGATTGCATTCATTGATGCGCGTGAGTGCCTCAGTGCCTGAACTAGCCACGCCAACAACCTCCACATCCGGAATGCCGCGGAGCACATTTCGAATCAATTGCCGGTAAAGCGCCGAATCGTCGACGACCATTACTCGCACTCTCATAAGCAACGCCCTTGCTTTTCGAAGAGACTCTTCAAATGCTCCTTGTCGAATGGCTTAACGATAAAATCGACGGCCCCCAACCTTATACACTCCGCCAGCTTGTCCGATTGATTGACTGCGCTAACCATGCAGATGCGAGCCTTAGGATCGATTTCACGAATTCTTCGAAGTGCCTCTACTCCATCAACGTTCGGCATAACGATGTCCATGGTGACTAAGTCCGGCTGCAATTCCCGGTACAAATCGACCGCAATCTGTCCGTCCTTGGCTTCGGCGGCGATTTCCCATCCCGCGCCGAGCGCAATCTCCTTGATACGAGCACGCAGTATCAGCGAATCGTCGACGATCAACAGCCTCCGAGCAGATTTTGGTACAGACTTCATGGATGAAGACTCCAGATTCGTGAACTCATAGAACAATGACTGGTTGACCAACAACTTGCACTTCAACCCGTCCGGTGGCTGCATCGACGACCATTCGCCGACCTGCAGAACCTCCCACGTGCGCTCCGGTGATCGGAATGTTAAGTCGATTCAAGCTGACTTTGACAGCCTCCAGATTTTGTTCGCCAATTGTGCCAAGTTTGTTATTGGAAGTCCTGGGAAACATGTTAGCCCCTCCAGCAATTTTAGCGATCACGCTTATCTGCTCGCGGCCTGCGAGCAGCTTCATTTGACGTATCAGCTCGGGTACGGCCGTGTCAGCGAATTTCCCCAGACACTCTTTGCGTCCCAGGGAATGTGGCATAACGACATGCGCTAGTCCGATAAGCTTCAAGCGTTGATCGCACATTACTACCCCAATGCACGAGCCCAAAAGAGTTCGAAGCGAACCTATGCGATAGGCGACTCCGATCGCGGCCATCGGAATAAGCTGGGTTTCGAGGTTGGACTGCAGCGTCAAGACAGTACCCTCGCAAGCTCCTCCAGCGACTCCTTATCAGGAATCAATAATAGGTTCCACTGCATCGGTAGATTATCGATCTGGAATTGGGTGTTCGATAACAGCAGAGTATTGGACACGACCGCTTGCTGCATAACCGCGAACTCGAGGATTGCTGCGGAGTATTCGCGGATGAATTGCGGGGGACTAGGTAACCAGGCCTGCGGGGAATCGAGTGTGCAAGTGGACCTGCCTCGCATGCCAGCATAAGCTGTTGCAAGCGAATTCAAATAGGCGCAACCTAGGATGTTTGCCGTCTCTAGGACTGCCGACTGCTCCCACTCTTGCCATTCTCGAGAGTCTCCCATGTTACGCTTGAGGATTATGTCAGACAGTCTGAATCCGTTCATGTCATCAAAACAAAACATCATCGTGCCACGCAACCTACCTGATAATTCCATGATGCAGGCCACCAGTATTGCGTCTGCTGGTCCCAGGAACGTTTCAACATCTTGCAAGCTAACCTGGTTCAATGAATCAAAGTCAACACTTGCATGCCGTTCGCTCCACCGAGTCAAGGCTTTGGATGCATCGTCGGCTCCCTGGGCCATCCAGCAGGCTAGTGTGTTGATCTGCTTTTCCGTCAGCTCCATTTGGACGATCCAATCGTTTATTGGTGAGTACTCTTGCCACGTCGATCGCTCAATCGCTCGTGGGCCAAATCGATGCAAGCGGTGATATCCAACAGCAGGCATACGGAACCATCACCAAGGATGCTTGCACCAGCCAGCCCCCGAATTGACCGAAAATTCTCGTCCAGTGACTTGACGACAAGATCTTCGCAGCCGATCAAAGCGTTGACGCGTAGCCCAATGGTTTTGTTGCCAGAGGTGACGATGAGCACGCTGATAGTGGCTGCTTGACATTCATTGGCTACCGCGCCGTGATCCGGATAAGCATACTCGGTTTTGTGCCAATCGAAGATATCCTCGATATCGAGCAGAGGAATAAACTCGCCGCGGACTTCAATTGAATGTCTTCCAAGCACGGAAATGATTGCGATTCGATCAACCGAGACGATTTCGTGGACATTCTCGATCGGCGCGGCAAAAACGCCCTGACGGAGCCGGAAGAGCAAGCTACGGATGATTGCCAGCGTCAACGGCAAACGGATGAGAAAGGTGGTTCCCACGCCCAGCTTGGAGTCAACTTCGACGCTGCCATTGAGTTCGGAAATCCTCGTCTTGACGATATCCATGCCAACGCCGCGCCCCGAAATGTCCGAGACAGTCTCGGCCGTACTGAAACCTGGCGCCCAAATGAACTGAGCTATTTCGCGATCGCTCATCGTTTCGGCCTCTGCTTGAGAGACCAGCCCCCGCTCGACTGCACGGCTTTTGACTTTGGTAGAATTGATTCCACCGCCATCATCACGGATGTAGATTAGGACGTTGTTGCCGCTATGGACCGCTTCGAGCGATAATGTTCCTGCATTGGGTTTGCCTCGCGATTCGCGCGTGGCTCCGGATTCTAAGCCGTGATCGATCGCATTCCGCACCAAGTGAAGTATTGGATCGCCCAGCTCATCGATCATGCGTTTATCTAATTCCGTGTTTTCGCCAAGGATGTGCAAGTTTACTTTCTTGTTCATTTCTCCAGCGATGTCGCGGACAGTGCGTTTGAATCGACTGAAGAGTGGACCGATTGGAACCATACGTGTATCGAGCACTCCGCGTTGAAGCCCATCCGACACGCGCAAAAGTTGATCTATGGCCTCGTTGAGATGCACGAAGCTCCGCCGACCCTCCTCTAGCACGTGCAGTTGCTCCTCAATGGCCTCGACCCTCAGTTCCAACTCAACCGTGCGTTCATCCTTGTGCTGGTCCGTTGCTGTATGAGCCGGCAGGTTTTGACGAAGTCCCTCGCAAAGATCGCGGAGATTGCCAAGTAGACCTGATTTCTTAAAAGTGGCACTCATTTTCTGCGCTAACTGGACAAAGCGGGCGCGATTGACGATCAACTCGCCAGCCAGATTCATGAGTCTATCAAGCCGCTCGATATCAACTCGAAGGGTTTCGGCGACCACCGATTTGCCCTCCACACTCGCGGCCGTCGCAGGCGCAAGGGGAACCTGCATGGGATGCACGGGGGGTGTACTAACTTCGGAGTCTACCGTGCCGGCTGATTCTTCAGCAAACGAATCGTCGCTGACGCTATCGACCTCCAGTAGATCGACACCAATAACTTCGGCGGCTCCTCGAAGTTCTCGATCGGTTCGATTCGTACGAACCCACAGTTGAAAAGTACCTAGCGCAGCAACGCTCGCCCAATCATCGCGTGTTGGACTAATGCGCAGCACCGTTCCGAGCTCAGTAATGCGCGCCAGTATCAATTCAGCCTTAAGCTCAGGGAGTTCCAGGGTTGGGGAAAAATACGCGATTAAACGCTTCACCGCATCGGCGGTCTGTTGACTGGTCAGTTCGTTTGGTTGATCGATCGCGGTTGCATCGCTAAAGGGCGGGTGTCGAGTGGCTTCATCCGCTTTCTTCGTCTCGTTCGATAGGCTGCTATATTGGCTATCGGATCCGTTCTGAAGATGCTTAGCAAGCTCTTCGAGCAACTCAGGAGCACTCGAAAGTGGGCGACCGTGCCGAAGCAGCTCGACCGCCTCGCGTAGAAAATCAACGCAGCGCAAGATCAGGTCCATCATCGACTGGTCAAGCGTCTGCAAACCTGATCGCAAGCGTTCGAAATGACTCTCCAGATGGTGAGTCAGCAACGTGATACTGTCGAGACCCATCATGCCCGACGCACCCTTGATCGAGTGGATTAGTCGAAAAGCTTCGTTCAAGTCGCTTTGACTCGTAGGATTGGATTCAAGCACCAGCAGGACCTCAACAAGCCCATCGAGTTGCTCGCCAGTTTCATCCACGAACATCTGAAGATATTGCGTCATCTCTTCGGATGGCATACCGGTTGAAAAACTGAATTCGTCATTCACGTTGGATGGCCCTGCGGTTTTTGGTAAAGAAATGCCGACTTTTTGTTCAGACCGCCGAGCATGTCATAGATACCCTCCGATGGACCGACCACCAGATAGCCGCCTGGAGCCAGGGCTTGAATAAGGTGCTCGATAACTTTGCCTTTGGATTCGCGGTCGAAATAAATCAATACATTGCGAATGAAAATCGCATCAAAAGAGGGTAATGGAATCGGCTCCAGTAGGTTGTGATTTCGAAAGTCCACCATCGCGGCTAACTTAGGCTGTAAGGTCCACCTACCGGGTTCTTTTTCGACGAAATGCGCTTTGATACGCTCGGCACTAAGCCCTTGCATCGTCCGCTCAGAGTAGACCGCATCCCGCGCGGCTTTCAAAGCTGCCTCGCTGACGTCTGAACCAACAACATATGACGTCCAACCACTGAGCAATGCCCTGGATTCCGCCAGGCACATCGCCACCGAGTACGGCTCTTCACCAGAACTGCACGCGGCCGACCAAACCCGCAAGTTTCGCGGGAGTTTTTGCTTTTGTTTATCAGCAACTAGCTGCTTGATGAACTCGCATTTGAACCAATCGAAATGGCTCGGAGTCCGGAAGAAGGAAGTTTCATTGGTTGTGATAGCGTCGACGAACCCTTCCAGTTCACTCACACCCCCCGCGGAGGAAATGAGCCGATAGTATTGCTCGAAGTTATCGCAATTGCTGGGCTTAAGGCGTCTACGTATGCGATTCGAGACCAGGGTCACTTTCGAAATATCGACCTTGATGCCAAAACGTTGGTAGATGAAACGTTGGAACAACTCGAACTGCTTGGTTGTTAGACGCTCCAGCTCCATTACGACCAGCTTTCCTAGGTGCGAAACTTGGCGATCAGGTCTCTAAGGCTTTGGGCTTGCGCACCCAGCTCTTCAGCACTAGCGGCCATCTCTTCGGAGGCGGCGGCGTTCGATTCAGTCGTTTCCGAAACGCTGCGGATCGCGGTTTTGACCTGCTGGGCGCTGGCCGCTTGGGTCTCAGTGGCAGCAGCAATTTGACTGATCCCCTCCGCGGTATTGTCAACGGCAGTCACAATCATTTTTAGCGAATCGCCGACCTTTGCAGAGAGGCTTGCACCCTCCTCGACGCGGCGCGAGGATTCTTTTATGAGCTTGGCAATCTCTTTGGCCGCTTCGCTCGAGCGTTCCGCCAGTTTTCGAACTTCATCAGCGACAACGGCGAAGCCCAAACCATGCTCGCCTGCGCGGGCGGCCTCGATGGCCGCGTTCAGTGCCAGCAAATTAGTTTGGCTGGCAATTTCGCCTATGACTTGAATAATCTCATTGATTTGTTCACTAGATCTTTGAATCAACTTCATCGCATTGACGGCTTCATCGACCGTGGTTCCGCCAACCTTTGCCAGTCGCGCCGTCTCGGTGGCTTTGGAACGAGCGGATATGGCATTCTTCGATATGTCTTCGATTGATTCGATCAATTGGGCTACAGCGGAGGTCATTTGCTCGACCGAAGCCGCCTGCGTTTGGGCACCTTCGCTTAAGTTGGCGCTGCTTTCCGCAATTGTCCGAGCTCCCTCGTTTTGCTGCTGCGCGGCCGCCATGACTTCACTGATGACATCCCGCAAATCAGAGCACATTTTTGCGAGACTGCCCCCCAAGCGTCCGATATCGTCGCTTCCCTGCACAGCGATGTCTTGGGTCAAATCACCGACCGAAGCCGCTTCGACCGAACGCATCAGCGAATTGACGTTGGCGGCAAGTTCATGTTGCGATTGCAACTGCGCCTCGCGGACAGCCTGTTCACGCTCTTCGGTTCGAATCTCGCGCAATGCATCCTCAGTTACGTCCGCAGCCAACTTGATTACACTTGCGATATTGCCGGAGGAGTCGAAGACTGGGCTGTAGACGGCCTGCATGTATACCTCACGTCCCCCCTTGCCGTAGCGTTTGAATCTCGCAACTTTGAATTCGCCGCGTCCGAGCGCATCCCAAAATTCGCGATATTCTTTGGTGACGCGATATTCCGGTGCCACCAGCAAACTATGATGTCGACCGCGTAGTTCGTCGAGACTATAGCCTGTCACCGACAAAAATGGCTCATTCGCCCACAGAATAATCCCATCGATACTAAACTCGATCATCGCCATCGAACGACTGAGGGCATCGAATATCGAGTCTTTCGAAGAGTGTGCTATTTTTTTGGATGGCGCTGCGGACTGATTGCCCGCCGCCCTCGAACGACTGCTAGACGGACGCTTGGGTTTAATACTATTGGATTGGTCGGCCATGTTGGCTCCGATTCGAGTTGCATCTGAATGAGGGGTTAGCTTGTCAAGTTGCCAAATTCGGGAAGGACAGTTTTGCTGACTTGCTCTAACTTCTGTGGTTCGAGCAGTTCATCGATCTCCAGAATCACAATCAGTTGCGCGTCAACTCTGGCGAATCCTGCAATGTAGTTGGCACCATGTCCGGTGATTGTGTCAGGTGCGGCATGTATCGCGTCAGCCGAGATTCGCACGACTTGAGAAACTGTATCGACCGTGCAACCTATGGTTCGCGTTCCCACGTTGACTACGATCGTTCGAGTCTCAGAGTCGACGGGCTTAGGTTCCATGCCAAATAACCTGCGCAGGTTGATGATAGGGATGATCGTGCCGCGAAGATTGGCGACCCCCTCGACGTAATCGGTTACTTGGGGAGTTCTCGTAATTCGATCCAGAATCACGATTTCTTGAATCTGTTCGATTCGGAATGCATATCCCTGATTTCCCAGCCGAAAAGCCACAAACTGCGTAACGCTTTGAGAGAACCTCGATGAGTCGGCAGCTGCGTTTTTCACGATTGCAATGTATTCGTTAACAGTGGAAAAGCCACAGGGCCAACGCGCACTTTGAGATAGATAGGCAATATGGGTAGAGTTGCGCCCGCGGGGCTTTTAAGCGATGATTGTTGGCAGCTTTTACACGCTTCCAGTCGCTTGCGCAAAGTCCGCTATGATGTCCGAGATTCAGTT
>JBGSJT010000474.1:0-2230 GCA_041741715.1 Pirellulaceae bacterium
TCAAACGCCGACAGGGCCGCATCAACGCCGATCAGTGGATTCGTCTCGATCAAAGCCGGATTGTAAATGGTTTCAAAAGTCTGAGGAAACTGCACAACACTGCCACCGAGGTTGCGGAGGATATCGCTATTGGCAAGAGCCAATTGGATCGCGTCGTTGAGCAACAGGTCTTGCGTTTGCAAGTCGGCTGGGTTCTCCAGACTCATCGGACGCGGTGCGCTCGCGATCTGCGGTGCCAAGCAACTTTGAACACTCGGATATTCGATCTGTGTAGCCACCGATGTGTGGTAGCTCGGAGCGGATTCCCAGGAATCCGTGAATTTGAATTTATCGAATCCAGTACAGCCGCTGCTGCCGACCAAAGCCAAGCAGCACCAAGCGATCAGTTTTTTTCTACGAAGTCGTCGCATGGAAAGTCACTTTCAGCAATCGGAATTACCCGGCCAATTAGGTCAGCCGCTACAGTTGCTATCGGAAGATTTGTCGTTGCAACTGGAAGCCGGGCTGGAGCTGTTGCAGAAACTACCAATGCTAGCAGCTTGGTAACCGGCACAACCATCAAAACTTGACACTCGATGGTCTACATTGCAGCATCGGCAGAAACACAGTTCTTGGTTGCAATGGATTGGAAGCAGCAAGAATACTAGTGGCCCTAACTGGCGGCCCTATATCCCTCGGCTGGCGCGAACGAATTCTGACTACCTTGCCCCGTTACTAAATCGACAACGCCACTGCGGTCAAAATACCCAACAAATACAAGCCCGACGCGCAAGAAACGGAATGCTCGAGAAAGTGCCGTACACTCATTTCCTCGCTTACCTGCGTGTTGATTTATTGGTATTCCGAGATTTAGTGAACCGTAAGCGCCAGCTTCGGGCCTCCAATGGTTAGATTCACAGCGGCCCGTTGCTAGCCCGGATATTTCACAACCCGACGCGTAAGCGAGGAACGCAAGGCAATTGCCTCGCTTACGCGTCGGGTTACGATACCCAGTCTGTCGCTGTTTATGATCGATACAACTTCAATAATCACAAGCAGTTAAGGCAAACTCGAGTACTCGCGTGCAATATCCGGGCTAGCGCCATCGGCTCACTAAATCAACACGCCGTTACGCTTTGGGCTTGTATTCACGCGAAAGATGATTGGCGTTAGGACTAGCGCAGTTGGAGATCGAGTTCGACGAACTCTTCATTTGGTCGTCGCATGACTCCAAAAACGACTAACATGCCGAGGGTCGCTGTGTGGATTAACCAGCAGGAGTCGTCTACCAAAACGGTGCGTACGGTCAGTCCCGCGACCGTCAAGAGCACACCGAAGTAAACTAAATTCGACAGTCGGCATTGGCACCCGTTTTTGGACATATACAGGCACGCGATCGCCCAGATGGCTAAAGCGGGGACGATCATCCCAGAACCAAAAACCAGGCATTCAATGAGACGTTCCATGTCAAAATCCTGATCAGAGAAGGTGTCGAAAAGTTTCTCTGATGTATCAAGATTCGACGCGTCGAGTCACCTGGAACTTGAGTATTTCTAGTAAATTTTCCGAGAAAAATGGACAATTTAAGGCTGAGCGTCGCCAGCCTCGTGTCAAGCAACTGTCGCCGGTCGCATGTGTGCCGACCGGACCCGCTCGGTCCGCGTCGTCGCAGTGCTACGATGACGCGGGTCTCGCGTGCAACCATTGGCAATTACTATTTCACCAGCCCTTCAATGACGGTATCCAACTCAGTCCAATGGATGCCTGTCTTCACGACTTTGCCGTTCTTGTCGACGATGAAGTTATTTGGAAGCGCTAGCACGCCATAGGCAACCGCCAACTGTCCTTCCAATCCGCCCTTGTCGTAGAGATGCACCCAAGGAAATTGGTTCTGCTTGAGAAAGGCCACGCCTTGTTCAGCGTCGCTGTCCAAGTTGATACCCACGATGCGCACATTGCTTTTAGCATACTTGGCTTGCAGTTCCTTGAGGGCTCGCATTTCTGCTTTGCAACCTTCAGACCACGTCGCCCAGCAATGATAGATCACTGGACCGCCAAGGTAGGCTTCTGAATCAAAAGGACGTCCATCGAGCATTGGTCCTTTGATGGCGAAGGGTTTTCCCGTTAGTTTCAATCTTCGCAGCGCACCTTCAGCTTTCTTGCCGGACATGCCATCGCTAAAATTGTTAGCCGCTTCGCCGTACCACTTTGCCGCCTCGCCAAGTTCACCCATGAATTCAGCCGCCAGGGC
>JBGSJT010000475.1:0-5300 GCA_041741715.1 Pirellulaceae bacterium
CAGTGGTACCAGAGCATACGGACCCTGGCTTCGTGGGCATTCAGACGCTGGCGACCTAAGTCCGTAGCGGCCGACGGACGTTCGCATCGATTAGCATCAACAGGTCTACCGACGGACGAAAACTCAGTAATCGGTACACCAGACTCCCAGCGCGGCGGATGATCTGTGCTGGGACCATCACTTTTGATGAACATCTAACAAAACCCGTGGATATTCAGAGTTTGCGGAAACTGTTTGAACGCCTGTCCTTAACGACCCCTTCGTAAGCGCGAATCATGAATACTCACAACGCCATCATCTTTCATTGTCTCAAATGTGGCCGAATCGCTCACAAGGAACTGACGACAACACCGCCGACCTGCTGTGGCTCAGCTATGGTAAACGCCTGCAACGAGACAATCCGCGAATCTAGATTGCCTGATGCGAAAGCTGGTGATGAAGGCACATCGGAAGCTTCTGTCGTTATATCAACCACTGTGCGTTAGCACCCGGTTCGGTCTTTGTGAACCGGACGCAACGCGTTGCGGCTGAATTCTTGGGAGGTATCGGAATCGATTTGGGGCCTCACGGAATCCGCCATTCGCGATTGGCGGAAGCACCGATGTTCGTCGTTGAAGTAAGTATGGACACTTTGAGTGGTTTCGTTGCGGCATTCCACTGACGTGATCGGAGGAAGCAACGATGGTCCCTGCACTAGCGGGGATTCCCAGTCAAACGAAGGAGAATGAAAATGGATCGAAGAAACATGTTGGTATCGGCCGGTGCGGTCGCTTTGGCAGGCGTCGCGGCGGGAGTTTCCCGAGGACAAGAAAGTGGGGCGGCTTCGAAATCGACCGCTGGATTGGACAAGATGCACCAAAGCTGTTTGGAGATCTCGCAGAGCTGTGAGTCGACTTGCAATGCGACGGTCAACCATTGTATGACCCATTTGGCGGAAGGCCATAAAGAGCACGCGGCGTGTGCCGCTGTGGCCATGAGCTGCCAAGAATTTTGCGGCTTGAGCGCGAAATTGATTGCACGCTCCTGCACACTGGCTCCTGCCGCTTGTCAGGCCTGTGCAACGGCCTGCGATGCGTGCGCGACCGAATGTGAAAAAATGAAATCCGATGTGCAGATGACCGCTTGCGCCAAGGCATGTCGAGAATGTGCCGCCGCCTGTCGCAAGATGGCTTAATTATCACTCGATTCGACTTGTATCAAGGCAATGGAGTGCATTGATACCTGTTGAAATTTAAGTCACATTTCTATTCGTTGGCCGCTTTACAACAGCGTCATTCTGCCGCAAGCCATCGACAGAATCCAAGAAAGTCAGTTTCATATGCCGACCATGAAAGCCGCTGTATTTCACGGACCGAATCACATTGGTGTCGAAGATGTTGAGCGACCTCATGCCGGAGTGGGCGACGCAGTCATTCGCATCACATTAACAACAATCTGCGGTACCGATCTCCATATTCTACGCGGCGAATATCCTGTAAGGCCCGGTCTGGTCATCGGGCATGAACCCGTTGGAGTCATCGAAGAACTTGGCCTTGGTGTCACCGGATACGAGATTGGTGATCGTGTGTTGGTCGGTGCCATCACTCCCTGCGGCCAATGCCGCGCTTGCCTGTCCGGTCATCTATCGCAATGCGGACACGGCGATAGTTACGAAGCATTGGGAGGCTGGCGATTCGGCAACACAATCAACGGTGCGCAGGCCGAATTCTTGCTCGTTCCATCCGCACAAGCAAACCTTGCCAAAATTCCTGACGAGTTGACGGACGAACAAGTTGTCTTGCTTTCGGACATTGCTTCGACAGGATTTTCAGGTGCCGAAGCGGCTCCGGTTCGTCTGGGAGATTCCGTCGTGATATTCGCCCAAGGACCGATTGGGTTGTGTGCCACTGCGGGAGCGAGGTTGATGGGTGCCGCGCTCATCATTGCCGTCGATACCGATGAAACCCGACTCGCAATGGCGCAGCAAATGGGTGCAAATATCGTGCTTGACTACCGCAAAGTCGATGTGTTGGCTGAAATCAAACACTTGACCTGCGGTGGTGCCGACGTTGCCATCGAAGCCTTGGGGACACAACAGACTTTTGAATCGGCGCTGCGTTGTCTGCGTCCTGGAGGCACATTGTCTAGTCTTGGCGTTTACTCTGGAAAATTGCAACTACCCTATGACGCCTTCAATGCGGGACTCGGCGATCAGCGAATCATCACCACGCTTTGCCCTGGTGGAAAGGAGCGGATGCGAAGATTGCTAAGTCTCGTCCAATCAGGAAGGTTTGATCCTACGCCACTGATCACTCATCGGTTTCCATTGGATCAGATTACTCAGGCCTACAAACTGTTTGGTGAGCGTACCGATGGTGTATTGAAAATCGCGATCAAGCCGTAGTGTCTCTGGTTGAAGCCGCCATACCAATTTCATTTAGCGCTCGATATTCGCCTTGCCGCATTTTGGGCATAATGAGAATGGCATCCTTTGGTTTTGCCGACCACAAAATTTATGGAATGTTTAGATTAACCGAGTTCAGGCAGTGCCCGTTACGTCTGTTGAAAAGGGCCACGATAAAGTACCAGAAGACGATAAGGATTTCGTCGAATCAAAGCATCCTGCCTTCACCTGGGCACTGATCGCCGGGGCTTATCCAATCGTGCTCATCGCTATCATCGGGATCGCGATCGTGTTAATCTACTTCTTTGTGCTCTAGGTTCGGGCAAGTGAATAATCCACCAAATTAGCCGGAATGTGTTAGCGTCCGGTTCTTCCGAAAGCCGTGTGCTAACGCACTTCGGCTGGTGTAACCATGCAGTGCGCAGTTAGGATGTGAACATTGCCCAGCGATTTTGAACCGAGCAGCGAAGGGAAATCTGAATCTCATTCAAGCGCGCTGCAAGGCGATTCGCAACAAACGCAGGCTTGGCATACGCTGTCTGTGGCTGTGGTGTTCGATCAATTGCAGAGTGACCCAGGGCAAGGACTGACTCAATCGGAGGCATCGCGAAGACTCGCCCAGTACGGCTCCAATACGTTAGCGCAGGCTACTCAGCGTTCGACTTTCAGAATCCTACTTGCCCAGTTCCAGAGCCTTATCATGGCCCTGCTGGCAGCGGCGACTGTGATCGCTTTTGCGATGGGGGAAAATCTCGAGGCGGTGGCGGTGCTGGTTGTCATTGTCATTAACACAGCGATCGGCTTCTTCACCGAATGGAAAGCGGCTGTGGCGTTGTCGGCACTTCAGAAGCAATCGGTGCGGGTCGCGCAAGTGATCCGCGACTGCGTGGAGAGCAAGATTCCTGCGGCGGAGTTGGTTCCAGGCGACCTGGTCGTTTTGGCGGCCGGCGCACGCGTGCCTGCCGATGGTCGCATTGTCGAGTGCGCACGTTTGCAGGTCGAAGAAGCAGCGCTGACCGGCGAGTCCCATGCGGTTAGTAAGCAGGTCGACCCGCTTACCGATCATGGCCTTGCACTCGCAGACCGGCTCAACATGGCCTTTCTCGGTACCACGATCACCGACGGGCGCGGTCGATTGCTAGTGACAGCCACCGGGGCACTAACTGAAGTTGGCAAAATCGGAACATTGATTGACGAGGCGACTAGCCATGCCACACCGCTTGAGCAAAAGCTGGCAGGGCTGGGACGTTTGCTGATTGGTTTGGTGATCGCATTGTGCATCATCATCGTGACGACTGGTTGGTTGCGCGGCGTCGGCAACTTCCTTCAGATGCTTGAGATTGGGCTGTCATTGGCCATTGCCGCCGTGCCCGAGGGACTGCCTGCGGTGGCCACCATGACACTGGCTTTGGGAATGCAGCGAATGGCGAAGATGCGTGCACTCGTTCGCCGACTCCCAGCGGTCGAAACGCTGGGTTCTACCACCATCATCTGCACCGACAAAACGGGCACTTTGACCAAGAACGAAATGACTGCATGCGCCTACATTCTCGATCGACGGCGGATCGATGTGAGCGGCACAGGGTATACTCCAGAGGGCCAATTTGAAGCTGAGAAGAAAGCCATTGACCCGAGCGTTGACGAGCATCTCGCCTTAGCCCTGCGCATCGGGATGCTGTTCAACGATGCGAAAGTCGAACGCAGCGACGGTCACAACATCGTGCTAGGCGACCCTACCGAAGCGGCCTTGGTCGTCGTTGCTGAGAAAGCGGAAATGAGCCAGTCTTCCTTGATCGCTGAATTTCCGCGACTCAGCGAAGTGCCGTTCGACAGCACTCGCAAACGGATGGTCACGGTTCACCGCTCTCCGCAGGGACGAGCGATCGCTTTCGTCAAAGGTGCTCCGGCGAATTTGATTGCCGCGAGCAGTTCTTATTTGCGAACTTCGGGAGTCGAGACGCTCACGCAAGACGATCGTCAATACTGGAAGGAAGCGAATCAGCAGTTGGCAGGTGCAGCTCTGCGAGTACTTGCATTGGCATATCGAGAACTGCCTGAAGGCTACACCGAGACCGACCTCGATAAAGACTTAATCTTTGTAGGCTTGGTTGGCATGAACGACCCGCTTCGCGAGGAAGCCAAAGCTGCCATCGCCACTTGTCGCGGAGCAGGCATTCGCACCGTGATGATCACTGGCGACCAGCAGCCAACTGCCGCCGAGATCGCGCGGCAACTTGGTATCGACATAAATCCTGCTGGCCAACCCTTACGCACGGTTCACGGTCGCGAACTAACGGACCTCGACGCCGAAGCCTGGAAACGAGTCGTGGCTGACGCTGCTGTTTTTGCCCGCGTCTCACCGGAGCACAAGTTAAAGATCGTCGAGGCGTTGCAACAACAGGGCCATGTTGTCGCCATGACCGGAGACGGCGTTAACGATGCTCCGGCGATGAAGCAGGCGAATATCGGCATCGCGATGGGCATCAAGGGAACGGAGGTCGCAAAGGAAAACGCCGACATGGTGATCACGGACGATAATTTTTCGAGCATCGTCGGCGCCGTCGAACAGGGACGGATTATCTACGGGAACATACTTCGGTTTCTTCATTACTTATTGTCCTGCAACCTTTCCGAAATCCTTACCGTATTTCTAGCACTAATGATCGGCTGGCCGCTGCCGTTGGTGGCTCTGCAAATTTTGTGGCTCAATTTGATTACAGACATCTTCCCCGCGTTCGCGCTAGCGCTGGAGCCATCGGCCCCTGACGTGATGAACCGCCCGCCGCGCGATCCGAAGGAATCACTACTGACACTCGGTTTCATCGGATTGATCGTCTGGCAAGGGCTGTTGCTGACCGCCGTCACACTCGTTGCGTTTGGCGTTGGTATGCACTGGCACGGGACGGATGGCGAGGGC
>JBGSJT010000476.1:0-13405 GCA_041741715.1 Pirellulaceae bacterium
TTACAGGCGAACAACGCGAGTTGGCACGTAGCGAACAGCCGACCCTCACCACGCTGCGATCGATATTTGGAACACATAGCTTCAAGCAATTTACTTATAGTGCGGGTGCTCATCGAAAGATCGAGTTGCGACCGATCAGTACCCGGATGCAATTACCTGAGAATGCGTGGTCCTACTTGCTTCAGGAATTCTCGCAATTGTTTTGTTGCGACCAAGCCTTCAATCAAGCAGCCAAGAGCCTAGGGACAGTATTTGGAGCAAAATTTTCGGTTGACACGTTGGAGCAGACTACCGCGAGGATGGGGCCACAAGCCCATGCATTTTTAGACAAACTACCCACACCTGCGGCGAAGACTGAGAGTAAAATATTAGTCGCCTCGGCGGATGGCAAAGGTGTGCCGTTGCTCAAGGAGAACCCCGATCCGGTTGCCGCTTTCCAGGGGGCCCGCAAACGCCCCGGTAATCGTCGGATGGCCACGGTGGCTAGCGTGTATACCGTCGATCCGTATGAACGCACTGCCGAGCAGATTGTCCAAGCACTTTTCCGTGAGGTCGAGGAAGATACTGATAAACCAAAGCGTCCTCAGCCGACCAACAAGCATACGATGGCTCACCTGCCGACAGTCTTTGTTGACGACGACGTGGAAGTGCCGATCAGCGGTATATTTGAAGGTATGTCTTGGCTTGGGTTGCAGGTGGACGAACGACATCGTGAAAATCAACCCTGCGTACTATTGATGGACGGCCAGCAAGCGCTGTGGGACGCTGCCCGCGTGTGTATAGGTGTCCCCGTAATCGCAGAGGTCCTGGATATTATTCATGTCTCAAGCTATGTGTGGGAAGCGGCTGGATTGTTCGAAGAGAGCGAAGTGGAGCGCAAGGCTTTTACCCGTGAACGATTATTAAAAATCCTCAACGGTGAAGTCAGTGGTGTGATTCGCGGCTTGCGACGCATGGGAAGCACCGCCAAATTCACCGGCGATAAGTTGAAAGACCTACAGCGGATCTGCGGCTACTTTGAAAACAACCAGTCACGCATGTGTTACGACCAATACCTAGCTGCCGGATATCCGATTGCCAGCGGAGTAATCGAAGGCGCGTGCGCTCATCTGGTGAAGGACCGGATGGAACGCAGCGGTATGCGTTGGACACTGGAAGGAGCACGAAGCATGCTGGACGTGCGAGCCATATTCCAATCCAGTTATTGGGATGCGTTCTGTCAACAAAGGATCATCGAACTAAACGAAACCCTTCATCCACATCTAGAATTGCTATCGGAATACGAATCCTTGGCCGTCGCCTGCTAGCCGGCGGGTTGCCGGTCACGCTCTGTTAACCACCGCCACGCGTTTGACGAGAGGCTCTCCCCAACTATTATCAATCGGCAATCGACCATCGTTGACATATACATTCAGTGCATCCCAATGGTTACGGACATAGTTCTAAACCTACACCGCGATTACCGACCAGCCGTACCCAATATCCCAAGCGTCAATGTACGCTTACCATTAAGCGAGAATTTGGCGAAATGCCGATAGCACGTATTCTATTTCTTCCTCGGTGGTGCTATTGCCTGGACTCAACCGAAGTGTCCCACCGTTGCGCGCAGTCCCCAAGGCTTGATGCACCAATGCCGCACAGTGCCAACCCGCGCGGACTTCAATTCCAAAACTATCCAATACGACAGCCAAATCATGTACATCCCAACCAACCACTTGCAGACTGACCACTGGAATACGATTTAGCAAATCCTGGTCGCCGGTCCAACCAATCAATTGCACTCCGGCAATTCCCCTTAGGCCATTGACGAGCTGCTGCAAACGCGAGTGCCAAACGTTACAGCCCACGGCGTATTGCTGTTCGGCTTCAGCGGCGGCTACGGCCATGGAGACGACTCCCGGCATATTCAAATTGCCGACCTCTATCGCTTGAGGCCAAGCTTGTCCATCCGCTAGTTGTTCACTGGCTAGCCCCGTACCGCCGAACATTAAGGGGCGCAGTTGCGATTGTAGTTCGCGTCGTACGACTAGCAGTCCAGTTCCCGCCAGCGCGCGGAGCCCCTTGTGCCCAGCAGCGGCAAGCACATCAATGCGACTGTTCTGCATATCGATGGGGATATACCCCAGTGTCTGGGAAGCATCGACTAACAGCTTGGCACCGCAGCGCTGTGCCAGCTCGCTCCAGTGCTGGATGTCTTGCACGCGACCGGTAACATTCGACGCGTGTCCAATGGCAAACCACCGCGTGGTGTCGCAGATCAGCGATTCCGCTTGTCGGGGATCGACGAAACCATCGGCATCGCTCGCCACTAGGCTAAGCTCGATGCCCCAGTTCAATTCCAGATTCTTGAGTGGACGCAACAAGCTGTTGTGATCGATGGCGGTGCTGATTACATGGTCGCCGGGACGAACCAGACCCCACAGGGCCGCGTTGAGGGCATGGGTACCACTGGTGCAGATCGCCACGGCTTCAGCTCCCTCAGCCTTCACTAAACGCGCCACGTTTGTGCGAGCAATGCTGAGCCAGCGATCTGCTTGCAACGCACTTCTGTAGGCTCCTCGTCCGGACGTCGCTCCACAGTTCCGAATAAATTGTTCGGCAGCGTCGACTGCGGCAGTCGACTTGGGCCATGACGTGGCAGCGTTATCCAAATAGACTCGGCGCAATTCTGCGGCGGGCAAGTCACTCATGGGTTAGCCACCGATTTGATACATGGCGCGGTGGGGCGGTTGGAAATCAGGTCCATCGATTCCATGTGCGGCATGTTTGGCAAGAGTACTCGATCGCAACAATTCTTCTAACTGTCCGGAGTCTACGGGCTCACGCCGCAGCACTTCGGCGACATCCCATTCCTCACGACCAAACAAACAATTACGAATTTTGCCATCAGCGGTGAGTCGCAAGCGATCGCAACCTGAACAGAAAGGCTGCGAGACGGAGTCGATGAAACCGACTCGCCCACCGCCATCAACAAATTCATAGTCGCTGGCCGGTTGGCTGGGATCGGTGTCGTCACAGCGTCGCAAGGGACCAATGTACTTTGTGATCAGTTCACGCAACTCGGCACCGCGGACCATTCGCTGGGCCGTCCAACTTCGATCGCTATCGAGTGGCATGAACTCAATAAAGCGGACGGTCATATCTCGCTCCCGAGCGAATTCGACCAAACCATGAACATCATTCAAATTCACGTCGCGAAGAATCAGCGCATTGAGTCGCACTTGCAATTGCGGATAGGCGCGTGTCGAGTCGATACCCTCTAGAACGCGTCCAAGTCCATCGCGGCGAGTGAGCTCTTGGAAAGTCGCTTCTGAGAGTGTATCGAGGCTGATATTGATCCGCCGCAGGCCAGCCGCGACCAGTTCATCGATCTGTCGCGGAAGGAGCATACCGTTGGTGGTGAGTGCGATGGGCTGCAAGTTTTCAATTGATTGCAGACTGGCAATCAGCTCATGCAATCTGGGACGCAGCAGAGGCTCTCCCCCCGTCAATCGAACTTTGCGAATCCCTAGTTTGACCGCCGCGCGGACGAAGTGCTCGATCTGCGGATACGTCAGTAGACGCTGGCTGGGTAAAAACTGCGCACCCTCGGCTGGCATGCAATACTGGCAACGGATATTACAGGCATCAGTAACACTGATACGAAGCGCCCGATGGACGCGACCAAAGCGATCGACAAGCTGCGGTGGCGGAGCGAATGCAGCGAGCGAATTGGAGCTGGAATCACTGGCGAGGTGTAGCGCGCGACCAGCCGCAGGCATGTCGCTCATGGCTGACTCGTTTCAGTATTGTGATTGACTGGTGATGGGATGCAATTGCAGTTCCCGGCTGTGGGATGAATCCACTGCGAACCGTGTTGGACGTAGTGCTCTTGCTTCCAGATAGGGACATCATGCTTGAGCTGATCGATTAACCACTTGGCCGCTTCGAAGGCTTCGGAGCGGTGCGGGGAGCTGACAGCGATGGCCACACTCGGTTCGCAAGCGGCGACGTGTCCCAGCCGATGGACCATGGCTAGTTTTCGCAGTGGCCAGCGGCTGCGCGCCTCCGCCTCGAGCTTTTGCATTTGGACAAGCGCCATTTCGCGATAGGCTTCGTAGACCAAGTGAGATGTTTCGATTGGTTCAGGCGCGGACGCATCCGTGTCTGGAATCTCCGTCCATTGACGCGTGGTCCCAACGAACATCACCTCAGCACCACAGGCAGGATCATGCACCAAGGAGAGCACGTGGCTAGTATCAATGGGGGCGTCGGTCAATTCAATCACTTTAACCACCACTGACGGGAGGGATCATAGCGACCGTTACATCGCGGTCAAAAATAAAGTCGGACTCGATAAACTCGCAGTCCACGGCCCAGCGGCTGGTTGCCACCAAGGGCTCCAACTCTGGAGAGAGTTGAACAAGTTGTCTAGTGAGCACTGACAGGTTTGCTTGACCGGGGAGGTGCGCATGCAAGTGACGCACTCCCGCCCGCTCCGCTGCTGCCGCGAATAAACGCACTTTGATCTCCAGCATTCAATTAACAACCATTCCCTCGTTGCGAGACGAGAACCAGCCAGCGAACTGAGGCATTCTTCCATAAGCATAAGCTAGCAGGGCGATGGGGTGAACCGTGGGTTTGGTGGTGGACTGTTCCATTTGCAATTTACAGGAAGTACATTCGGTAGTGCCAAATTGAGCCGAAGTCCCTTTCATGGTACTTAGAAGTGGCCAACCGATACGGATACTGGTACGAAAGTTTTTGCGTTGCAGCCCGAACGTCCCCGCCATGCCGCTGCACCCGGCGTCGGCAGTTTGTACTTGCAGACCTGGTATCAGCCGCAGCAGGTTGAGGGCGGGTTGACTGCTATCGAGGACGCGCGAATGGCAGGGTTCGTGATACATGACCGACATGGACACCGGTTTGAAATCGAGTTCCAATTGATTTTGTTTGTGCATAGCCCACAGATAGCTGCAAGCTTCGTGGGTGTTGGCGGCAATTAGCTTGGTCTCTTCGCTGTCGATGAGGTGGCGATATTCTTGGCGCAGGCAGAGCGCGGCGGAGGGCTCCGTGGCGACGATGTCGTATCCCTGCCGGACAGCTTCGGCCAAGAGCCGGATATTGGTTTTGACCAATTTCTTAGCTTGCGCAACATCACCAGCGGCGATCATGGCCATGTACGACGGGGTCTGCGCGGTGGGGATGTAAACTTCCACTTTTTGATGGCGCAGCACTTCGACCAATGCACGCCCCAGCAGCGGATTGTGCCAGTTGACATACTGATCGACGAAAAACAGCACTTTGCGTCCGGCACCAGGCTCCATGCGGTTGAGTTTCTCACGCGCGGCCCACCGCAAGAATGTTCGCCGAGTTACCTTAGGGAGCTTGCGTCTGCCTGAAATGCCAAATGTTTTCTCAAGCAGCCAGCGCATGGTGGGATTGGCCAACGACCAATTGGACACACGCGGGAAGCGGCTGCCAAACGCGGCCAGCACATCGACTCGGTTGAGGAGGCGTTCGCTGAGCGACAATCCGTGACTAGCTACATGTTGGGCTTTGAGCTCTTGTACCAGTTTGGGAATGTCGACTGCTGCCGGGCACTCCACGCGGCATTGATGGCAGTTGAAGCACAGATCGGCGATAGCCTTCATCTCTCGGCTTTCCAGATGCTCTGCTGGCAGTGTCCCCGTGACCAAGCCGCGCAGGATATTGGCCTTAGCTCGGGGCGATGCCTCTTCTCCTTTGTGAACGCGAAACACCGGACACATCCGCTCGGCCGCCGCACTGGTGCGACACCGACCACAACCATTGCAGGTCCGAGCAGTGTAGGCCAGCGATTCCGCAGCATCCCAGGCTAGCAATACCGGTAGCCCGCGTTTGACGGGGTTTGTCGCATTGGCAGCGGGGGACACGGGTTGTGCCAGTGGCAGCGTGTCGGGGAGTAAGGCCGAGTCGGCGACGGAAAGATCGCCATTGGAAAGTTGTTGCGCTTCGTCCAGAGCCGCTGCGGCGTCGAAGGCGTTGCCGATTGGAATCGATTGCCGCCCGATCACCATCGATTTTGGTTTCAGCGAGAATTTGGGGACGCGTCGCAAATTCTCGTTGACATGTGGCGGCGTGGGACTGAGAAATTTACCGGGATTGAGAATCCCGGCCGGGTCAAATTGCTGCTTGAGTTTACGAAACAACTCTAAACGCGGCCCCAATTGTTTCTCTGCCCAACCCGCGCGACTAAGTCCAAACGCGTGATCTACAGAGATGGTCCCTCCGTACTGCAAAACTTTTTCGTAGAGGGTTTCACTGAGGCTCGCCAAGCGGAGTTGGTCACCGGTGTTGGCCAGATCGAGGAACGGGCGAATATCCAAATGGCCATGCAGCGCATGCGCGAAAACGGTGGCCGTTATTCGCTCGATCTTCAGAATATCTTGCACTTCACGCAGAAACTCTGGCAAGCGTTTCGGTGGTACCGAGATATCTTCGACGAAGGGGAGCGGTCTCAAATTCCCTTTGAGTTTATACAAGCGTGGTATGACACGCCGCGCCAACCGCCACAACAAATTTCGCTCGGCGCTATCAGTCGTGATGCGGTACGAGACGACCGGCTTACCACGCCGCTGCAAGCGTTGCAAGAGATTCATCAGTCGCGTGCGCACCGCCAGTGGCTCTTCCCCATGGATTTCGACCAATAGCATGGCTTCGGCACCACGTGGAATGATCGATTCATACACCGGTTCGGATTCGCGAGCAATTTCCAACAGTCGGCGATCCATCAAATCGCAGGCGGCGACCTCTTCGCGACCGATTTCTAGCGCCCCTTTGGCGGCCGTTTCTAGCCGCGCGAAAAACAGTAAGATCAACCCACGCACGGGAGGGATCGCGTCCACGCGCAACGTGGCTTCGGTAATCACACCTAGCGTCCCTTCCGAACCGCACATCAGTCGCGCGAGATTGACCTGATCGCCATCAAGCACCTTTTCGACTCGATAACCGCAGCCACGCGCAACGTCTTGCCATGGGGGGCGCAGTAGCAGACCGGAGTTCTGCTGCAGCAGTAAACCAACTTGTTGAGCCAATTGTTGCACGCGCGGTGGGGGGGCTTCGTCCGCAGATTGCAGCTCGCTGGCCGCCGGTTCCGTCGCCCAGGGATGGCGCGACAATTCAACAACCTCTCCATCCGCCAGGACGACTTGCAGTGATTGCACACAGTCCCCCGCCGATCCATAGCGTGGAAAGTGGCTCCCCGCCGCATCGACCGAGAGCATGCTCCCAATCGAGGAGACACTCCGCGTGGCCGGGTCGGGACCGAACAGTAAATGATGAAAGTCGATACTGCGATTCAAATCGGCTTGAACCACCCCGCATTGCACGCGCACGTGGCCGTCACGCGGTGGATGAATCCGTCGCATGAAGCGCGAAAAATCGACAATTATGCCGCGTCCTAGGGCTTGGCCCGCCAGCCCGCTCCCACCACCCCGCGGGAAAACCGACAACTGGTGTTCGTGACAATACTTTAACAACTCCGACACATCATGCGTCGAACGCGGCCGCGCTACCCCCAACGGCTGAATCTCATAGATACTCGCATCGCTGGCGTAGAGTTGAGAAACCAACGGATCGCAATACACATCCCCCTCGATGAGACCGCGCAAGTCAGCTTGTATGCGAATCTGTTCCTGTTCCATAAACTATAGCGCGCTCCCTAAGTCGGCGAGCATTTCTCCCATCTCGGCAGCCGCGTGTAAATCCCCTTGAGCACGAGCCGCTTCGATGCCGTTGCGCAGAAACGTGCGAGCCTCCTCGACTTGATCAATATCAGCCAATATCTGAGCGCTACGAAAAAACGCCGGGACATAGGGGGGGTCCTCTCCCGACAGTTGTTGCAGTAATCGCAACGCCGCATCGGTCTCACCTTCACCCGACAATTCCATCGCTAATGAATAACGCAAAAAAATGTCCGCCGGTTCTTCCTGCAGCATCTGTTCGATTTTTTGTCTGCGGCTGAGAACTGTCATTCCAGTACTTTCGGGGAGAAGGGTGCCGAGCGCTCGTTGTTGCCAGTTTACCCAGAATAGTCGCAATCCGACACGCGAGTTTATGAGTTGCGAGGTTATGGAGGGACATATTAGTGAATCTATCGACTTTGATTCCTAGTTTGCTGGGATACCCAGTCCCGAAAGACTCTGCACACTCCTAAATCTTTTTATCTTTTTGCCGCACATCTTTTTGTCGATGCGGTTTTAGGCCTGGTCGTTGTTATTCAGCCGCGCTGCAGTCGACAGACGCTCTAGAGCAGCCGCAAGTGTTAGAAACCTTAAATTCCGTCCGTTCCTAAACCTCATGCACTAGCACTTTCCGACAAAAAGATGTGCGGCAAAAAGATAAAACTATCGCAACATTTTACCGCAAACTCCACCTTTAATCCCCATACGCGCCGCGCGGGAGAAATTAACAGCCTAGCGAAATTCAGCTCAAGGAGACTTATTGGGTGAATTACGGTACAGACTCGCGCACTGGAAGTGGGTATTATTAATGCTACGCGTTAGCTGAGCTGTAGGCTCGATTGCTGGCGTTGATCGCCTAATGAATGAACCAACACGAAATCAGGAGTCTGAGAGTGCGAAAATTATATGTCTTTGCCATGTCGATCGCGATGGCTGTTACCTGCGCGGGCTTGGAGTTGAAACCGGTGGCGGGTGCGGAACTATTGACGGTCGGCTCGCAGGCTCCGACGCTCGATATCGAGCATTGGGTCCAAGACGGAGGTGGGAAGTTTAAGCCTGTCACGAAATTTGAAGCTGGCAAGGTCTACGTGGTGGAATTTTGGGCTACCTGGTGCGGGCCGTGCGTGGCCAGCATGCCCCACTTGGCCGATCTACAAAAAAGGCTGGCGGACAAAGGGGTGCGGATTATCAGTATCAGCGAAGAGGACTTGGAGACGGTCGAAAAGTTCTTAGAACGCGAAGTCCGCCAAGGCCCAGGGGGTGCTGAGTCCGAGAGCAAGACCTATCGCGAGCTAACGAGCGCCTACAGTCTGACCACCGATCCCGATCAGTCTTCGTATCGCGATTACATGGAAGCCGCCGCACAAAACGGTATCCCTACCGCCTTCATTGTCGGCAAAGACGCCAAGGTCGAATGGATCGGTCACCCTATGGAAATGGACGAACCGCTAGGGGAGGTGATCGCCGGTACATGGGATCGCGAAGCGTTTGCCAGGGAGCTCAAGGAGCAACAAGAGGCAGAAAAAACCATGCAGGAAATTTTTGCTCTGCTGCAAAAAGAAGACTTCGAGGGTGCCTCTAAGTTAATTGATCAAGCCGTTGCTAAAAAGCCAGTGGACTTGCAACTGAACATGATCAAGCTCCAAGTGTTAGTGGCGGGAGAGAAGACCGAAGCGGCAACCGTGCATCTGCAGTCCGTATTCAAGCTACTGGCCGACGCGCCCGAATCCTCCGACATGGTAGCGTGGAATATCTATGAAATGGCCTCCCAAGGCCACGTTGAGAAAGGAGCGCTCGTCGACACTTCCATTGCGGCTGTCGAGAAAGCGCTCGCCAAGTCCCAAGGAGAAGTGAAAGCCAGTTTGCTCGATACCCTCGCCCACTTGTATGTGGTCAACGAGAATCTCGACAAAGCGATTGAGCGGGAGACCGAGGCGATAAAGCACAGCGGTGATCGCAAGGAATTCCAAGTTTTCTTGAAAGAACTGCAAGAGTTGAAACAACAGGGTCAGGCGAAGTAGCTCTGTACGTCAGGCTTTCCGGCCTAAAACACACCCATTGAAACAGCCGGGCCGAGGCTCCGCTGTCGGAACTTCCTCAGAAGTTCCAATCATTCTCGTGAGCTCGACAATAAAAAACATGCGTTCAGCCCGAGAGTCCGCCCCCCTGGTGAACCCTCGGGCCTCGGCATGATTTTGCCCACTTGCTTGCGCGTTTCGAGCTGATAATGACTATCTATCTCAGTGTCGTGGGAGCTTGGGGTGAGGCCATGCGGCTGGCACCCTGCAAATATTGAGTCGATTCTTCTTGCACTAGTCTTACTTCGGAATCATCAGAGCGGACTTCGACGCGGAAGCGATGCGTCCCTGCCTCAGCCGCCTTGGCGATGACTTTCAAACGCACTGTTTCACCAGCTCCAATGCGAGTGATGGGTTCAAACAGAGTTTGTCCAGGGACAACGCGAGCGGGTTGACCTTCGCCACGCACTGGTTCGATCCCTTCGGAGAACTGGGCCGTCACCTTAACATTCGTGGCCCCCTTGGAACCGCGATTGGTCAAAGTAAGTTCGTAGACCACTTCACCACCAACCGGCGCGGGCGCAATAGGATCATTGACGACAAGTTTGAGGTCGGTAATCGCTTCGACCTGCGTGGAAGCCTGAGCAGCGGTACTCACTTGACCTGGACCGGAACAGGAGAACTGCGTCAAGTTGGCCCCTTCGGCAGTCAGATTCAACTGCACCGGAAAATCTTCCGTACTGCCGGCGGCTAGCTTCGCAACGGACCATGTTAACTCGCGACCGACCAATGTAGCTCCCGCTGGAGCCGAAATCAGAGAAGCCCCCGCAGGCAATTGCAATCGAGCTTGCAGATTGCTGGCGTCTGCGTCCCCTGTGTTAGACAAGCGGATGCGGTATTCGGCTGGTGAGCCATGGTAGACCATTTCGGTGGCAATGAGCTGCGATTGTACGAGCGCTTGCCGTACCACTACCGAGATCGCTGTTTGGCTGGAGAGACCGCTTTGCTCCTGTGCTTGGGCGACGATCTTAATGGCTCCGCGCTCATTGAAAGTCAGTTCGACATCGATGACTTCCTCTTCGCCGGGAGCAATGTGCGCGATTTCCGCAGCGCTAGAACCGTACGGCTCGGCGCTGAGTCGAACAGCCACAGCATTGGCGCTTGCATTTCCCGGATTGCGAACATGAAGGCGATAGACATTGGGTTGTCCGAAGCGGACTTCGGAAGCACCTTCCAGTGCCAGCTCCAAACGGGGAGCTCGGACCTCTAGGCTACTGGTCCCAGCGATGGGCATCAGCGTCCATTCCATGGCGACGGCAAAGTTCTTGGGAGTACTGGTGACAAGCTGCATTGGGGCGGTGGCGGTTTGTCCAGCCGCCAGGTGTTCAAATCCCCAAGTCAACATGGTCAATCCGTCCGCCGCTTGTTCAACTTCGAATTGACCGTGCGTCGGGCGTAGAGCTTGGACTTGAACTCCAGCGGGAATATCGAGTCGCAGAATGAGGCCGCGCAGGTCGATCGCATCTTGATTGCGCACGACGACTTCGTAATTAGCCGGGGTCCCAACCGGAAGATCCGCTGGTCCATTGAGCAACACTTGCACATGGGGTGCCTCCATACGCAAACGTTGGTCGGGTGATGTCACTGGCTCATTGCCAACTCTGGATTGCCTACCCTCAGTAACCAACTTTGGCATCTGCAACGAGGGGCTAGCTGTACTCGGTTCGCGGAACGCGGGTGTGGAATCAGTAGTGGCAGGGGATGAAAACTCAGGCTGTCGGTCTGCCGAAAACATCGGTGCGGCAGGCGAGGAGCTGGATGGTAACGCAGGGATCGCGGGGAGTGCTGGGAGTGCTGGCAAGGGAGGAAGGCTCGGCGCATCGCTGCGTGACGTTGTCCCCAGTTGTGGCGTCCCCAGTTGTGACGTCCCCTGTTGTGTTGTCTCTACTCGCGAAGCGTCCGGTCGCGACGTTCCGGAGGGCGAAGTTGAGGGTAGCGGAGTTTGCGGCAATTCCAAACTAAGCGAAGCAGGATCGTCGGTTTGCGCATGATCACTCAAGCTCTGCTGGTTGGCTGATTTCGCGTCGGTTGACGCAACTGGGCTACTGGGAACCGGGCGTTCCAAGTCGCGTTCGGCCCGAGTTGCATCGGACAACTGCGCTGGGACACGGACTCCCTGTCCCACCACATCGCCCACAGTGGTTTGGAGCGTTGCACTCGAGATACGCATAGTCCCCGGAAGTGGCGAAGCGCTGGCCGTAATCGCTGGGATGCGTTTCGGTGCCGATGCGGTCGGCTCGTTCTTGGCATTGGGTTCCGACGGTGCCGAATCATTGAGCGCGTGCTTGTCAGACAGCGTACTGGGGGCTATCGCTTTTGCCGTGGAACTTGTTGGCTCCTTGCTGGCCGGACGTGGCAGCGGGACGCGAGAAACTCGCGGGGCGAGCTGCAACGACTCGCTCGTTAGCGCGTTGCTTTCGTTCTTAGCCGGTGCCGCTAGTTCTAGCTTCGGCTGTTTAGAAGAGTAGCGGGCTGGCAGCTTGGGTGTGGCGGCTTCGGAACGTGGCTCCCTAGACTCCGACCGCGTGGTCAGCGCTGGGGCGCGTTTTGAGGATGAGTCTTCCGTCGAAGACGAGTTCGCTCTAAGTTCGCCAGGCAGATCGAGCTCGACATGCACTTCACCAGTATATTTTGGTGACAACTTGTCGTTTGGGGAGAATGTGTCACCGGGGGAAGCGATGTCGTCAATCGACAATTGATGCTTCGGCAATGGGCTGCGCGCAGACTGCGGACTTGAATCGGATAGAGAAAAACCTTGCCGTGTCACCTGTTGCGGTGTCAGCACATCCGGCGGCCGCACGTCGTCACGTCCGGACGTGGAACTCGGATCGGCCAACATCGAACGCCGCCCTTGCACCGAGCGATAAACGGGCTGCGGCGTTTCGACTTTTGAATTTTCGTATTGGCCGGGCTGTGGCTGAACGAGGCTTTCCTGAGCTCGATCATCCTGAGTCAATCGTTCCAGCCACGGGGATTGGTGTGTGCGCTGCAACGTAGCCCTGCCAGTCGGCTGGGCCGGCAAGCGGTATTGCGAACTACCTTGGTTAGCGTGAGCACGGGCTTCGGCTTGAGCTCTGACGACGCTGGGAGTCGGGTCGTCGCTGAAGTTGCCATTGCTCTCCATGGTCTCGGAAGACGCTATCGAATTAGCAGGGAGCGAGCGAAGCTGCTGGATAAATCCACCCGTCGCTAGAGGTGCAGGCTCCCGCTCCTCGTGCGCAATCGCCCAGCTCGGAGCCAAGACGGCGCCGATCAGGCAAGAACAAAGTATTTCAAATTGTCGGTACGACATATTCAATGGGCTCCCATCCGTGGGTCGACACGTAGACCTCTCGAAACTCTATCGTCCAGCAGCGTTGTGACGTTGAAGCCAATTTGGGGAATTTTGCGGGCTAGATAGCTTGTAGGGTCCGTTTCGGCCTGCGGCGTTATGCTGCAATTGCCGCAAAATCGTACAATCCGCACCTGGTTCCCAGGCTCCGCCTGGGCTGTGCGACAAACAGCAATTCAGCGAGTATTTTCGAATTCTAATTTCTTGTATTTTGTTCCGCTCATGCTTCCGTCGGGTTCACCCCGGCGGAGCAACAACTGGCAGCTACACACGTCATAGGAAGCTTGTCTTGC
>JBGSJT010000477.1:0-17326 GCA_041741715.1 Pirellulaceae bacterium
ATCAACTATGAAGAATCGATCAACAACAGCGCTCCGCTAACGCTTTTTCAAAAATTGTTTTGAAAAACGACATTTCGCGGTGCGCAAAGATGGTGCAAAAATTATTTTAAAATGGAACTTGACAGTGCTAGAAGAGCTCGACGGAAGGATGTAGTGCTCAATTTTCGCGCTTAAAAGTGAGCTTTAAATCTGGCACAGGCTCGCCGTCGACCATGCTCTCAGACTGTGTCCAAGAGAACGAGTTGGGGTCGGCGCTTTCGGATTTCACGTTCCCTCGTGCGGACTTGGTTCCCTTGGCAACTAGGCCTTCAATTTTGCCGCGCAAGCTGCCTTGAGGATCGAATTTTGCCCGCCACGAATTGCGATCTCCGTCGGACCAAAATGAATGTTCGACGATCTCTTCAGTTTTCGGATCCCAACCGAGAATGCCATTTCCAAAAGCGGTGCCAAACTGTGAATTATTTGGGGCCCGCCACGACGCCTTCCATGTCACGCATCCAGCAGCTTGCCACGTGTAGCTGAAATCGGCTTCGAACATTTCGTCACCCGCCGAACCTGTCATCGTCCAATCGCCCACTAGATTGGCGAGGTACTCGCGCGCCCGCTGGGGTAGTTGCTCCGCTGGCGTCCTGCGCTTGTTAATGAGCGATATCGCGACTTCTTCGTCGCCTACTTTAAACGTCCCCTGTTCGTGAAACGTATTTGCATCGATCAAGGAAATTTCGGTGTTCCCCAGTGCGCTTCGACCATCCCACAGCGTCCAAGGTTGCTTGCGCTGCACGACCCACTTCTTTTCATTTTGCTGGGTCCAATTGAGCACCCCGTGGCCGCCGTAGCCGCCGAAACCCCATTGTTGGATGCGTTTGGACTTGGGCTCCCAGCCGACCATCGACAGCTCGGATAATTTCTCACCATCGTCTTTCGATCTGGAATCGATGCTGACCAGCACAAAATTTCGCTGCATAGTCCACTCGTAGCGAACTTCCGCCGTCACTTCTTTTCCGAGGTAGGTGCCGCTGACCTGCCACGATCCGATGAAGTAATCCAAGGCCTTAATGTTGATCGTGCGTGGAGCCTGGTTCCACGATCTGTGCCCGTAGGCAATTCGTCATGCATAGCGCAAACACGATAGCCAAACAACGTTTCAACGTATTAACAGTGTTGGTCATGGAAGTTTCCTCTCTTTAGGTAGGTTTGTGAATCTGAAGAGCTACTTCACGGCGCTGACTTTGTGATACACATCGCGCAGCTCTTTCAATGGCTTCGCATCCAGAGTTATCTGTCCCGTGACCTCTCTTTTCTGCCCGTCTTCAGAGAATGTGAGGACGAGTCCACCGCCAACTGGCTCGCCGCCTACGAGAGTTGCGCTATGCAAATGCAAGCTCCATACGCGATCACTCGTCTTGCGAATGGACGACAGTGCCGTACCGCCCGCGCTCCAGCTACCGAACTCCTCGATGCGTTGAGCATACGCATTCCACACGATGATCGAACAACTTGAGTCCGTGCCTACGTACGCCGTCTTTTGAATTGCCTTACCATCGTTTATCCAACGATATTCATCGTAGGCAATGACTTTGCCGTCAAGTCGCACGACTTGACCTGGCCAATCGGCAATGAACGTGACGTCTCCTACCCAGCGTCCGACCAACAGATCGCCGAATTCCCGCAGCGCTTCAGCGCCCTGTGCGGGCTCGACTGAATCGTCGACGCGCCGCCAAGTCTCCGTCCGTTTACTGGCTGTGCCATTGACGGTTTGCGTGAGATTCCAATGATGTGTATTTCCCGCGTCGGCAACAGAGAGTTCATTTTTGAATTCAGTTTTCTGGCTTTCTGCGTCACTACCAACTCCGCTTTCGACCCAAGTGCTTCCTCGTTTTGAAATTGTGGACTGATCGACGTTGCCGTTTGACATGACCCACATTGTGACGATACGTTTTTCAGCTGAGTTGTATACAATGTTCCAGTTTCCGTGGGCCCCGCTATGAAAAACGTCGATCAGCAACAGGTGACCGTCATTGCAGATTCGTCCCTCTGCATACCCCGTGGACTTGTCGCCGCTTTTTCCGATTCCTTTTACATCTGTACTCAGGACAATTTCGCCAATCCACCGCCCCTCCATCAATGCGGCGAATTCCTCAAAATCCTGCCTGGTTGATTGTTGGGCGTGGGCGGAGACAGGAAGAAGCAGTATAGATGCCAAAAAGACGGACTGCGCGACGCGTACGTTCATGCGAAGTTTCCAATGTGCTAAGGGTGGCGGATCAGAAAGCGCTCTCTAACTACTAGATGTCTCGCAGAAACCGCCTACGCACCGCCAACTTTATTTGGTGAATTTAAATCCATTCTGCAATTGCGGTGGTGGGTATTCCCATGAGTGGACGTTGGAACGAATTCCATCGCCGTCTACCTAGTGGCGCAAATCCGTTCTCGGAACTGTTATACTGAGGGAACACGCCGACCTCGCTGAGTTCCCACCCAAAGAAATCTCCGCTGCATGTAATATGTAAGTATGCACGAAGTCACTATGTCCCGTGCCATGAGTGCCTGTCTAAGTTTAGTTGGCTTGCCGTGCGCTTGTTCCGTTTGCGTGGGCCTTGCCAATGAACCGGAGAGCGTTGATTTTGCTCGAGACTTTCAACCGATCTTCGCGGCGCGATGTCTCAATTGCCATGGACCGGATAAAGCGGAAGGCGGATTGCGACTGCACGCAATATTTTGGAAAGATCCATGAGATTTCAGTGGCAGATGATTTCCCCAGCAGTGTTGCTTGCTTTTATGTTCGCGCCATGCCTGACGGCGGACGAGACCATCACGCGACCTCCCAACTTTTTGGTCATCATATCGGATGATCAAAGAGCGGATACGATCGCAGCGCTGGGTAATGTGCACATCAACACACCCAATCTTGATCGTTTGACGCGTGAAGGCATGACTTTTTCTCGCGCTTCCTGCGCATTTCCACTTTGCGTTCCCAGTCGCGCAGAGATTTTGACGGGAGCCACGGCATTCCGAAACGGAGTCCCGTACGGTGGAGGACGATTGGCGCAGGGAAACGTCTTCTGGGCGGACGTGCTGCACAAAGCCGCCTACCACACCTGGTACTGCGGTAAGTGGATGAATGATGGATCACCGAAGACGAGAGGGTATGAGGAAACAAGCGGACTGTTTAGCAGCGGCGGTGCGGGCGATGCCGGCAAACTGCCGCGTTACGGCAGAAAGGGACGCCTCATCACGGGCTATCAAGGCTGGACCTTTAAGACTGACGACGGCAAGCCCGAACTGGATAAAGGAATCGGTCTTGTCGGCGAAACCAGTCGTTACATTGCCGACGGCGCGATCGCGTTACTTGAACGCCGATCGGAACAACCTTTCTTTCTGCACGTCAATTTCACCGCCCCGCATGATCCACTAATTATTCCTCTCGGATATGAAGGCAAGTACGACTCGGCCAAGATGCCTCTGCCAGTAAATTTCCGTCCGAGTCATCCGTTTGATCATGGGAATGCCGGTTCAAGGGATGAGGAGTTATTACCATTGCCCCGAATTGAGAAGGATGTTCGCGAGGAGATTGCTGCCTACTACGCGGTGATCGATGATATGGACGCGCAGATCGGGCGCATCCTGAATACGTTGGAAATAACTGGACAATACGGCAACACAGTCATTATTTTCTCTAGCGACCATGGGCTTGCTCTCGGAAGTCATGGTCTGATGGGAAAGCAGAATATGTTTGAGCACACGATCAACGTCCCGTTTATCATTGCCGGTCCGGGCATTCCGCGCGGGCAGCGGACCGCCGCGCAGATGTACTTGCGAGACATGTATCCAACCACTTGTGAACTTGCCGGTGTGCCTATTCCCGAATCAGTGCAGGGAAGAAGTCTGGTGCCGATTCTGAAGGGCACGTCCGATCGAATCTACGCGGCCACCTATGGCTACTTTCATGATCGCCAGCGGATGATCCGCACAGACCGCTGGAAGCTGATCTACTACCCGCATCTGAACAAACATCAGCTATTTGACCTAGAAGCCGACCCGAGTGAGTTGATGGATCTATCCTCGCACGCCGATCATCAACCCCAGTTGCATCGTCTTTCGGCCCAGCTACAAGACTGGTTTGCGAGACAAGGTGATCCGCTGGCGACGTTACCGCCTTGAGTTCATAAGACCGCCAGCGGCGGCTGAGCCAAGCAACTGGCGGCGCGAAAGTTGACGAAGGATCGAAGCCGCATTGGGCTCAATCATGGGATTTTCTCTGTGTGAACGTAATCCTTTCCCGACCAACTGACCAGGACGGACCGTTGCCACGCTTGCAGTTCTTCTTTCATCGCAGCGGCATGCTGGGATTCATTGGCGAGGTTGTAGTGTTCGACCTCGATCGTGCTGTCATTCTGGATCCGGTGCAGCTTCCACGGCCAGGCATTCCAAGCGGCATGGCCGCGCATCGCGTCGTCACCAAACGTGGGGAACTCGTCTTAGAAACCAGCCCGCCATTGTCGCTACAGTAAAACAGGGAGAGGAAAAGGGCCGATGTCCCTGAAAGTACAGTTCAAACAAACCGTATCGAGCATCTTACGCCGAACGCGATTGTTTGAACCACGTCAGATTTCCGCTGCCTTTTGCGTTCAGTCGAAGAGTTTACTGGCGGATTCGACGCGGGGCCTGAGCTGTTGTTGACGCATCCGTTGTAGAACTGCTCCCGAATACCACCGTCCTTGAACTTCCGGCAGATTAGCAAACGCTAACACCTGGACGATTAGACGTAGGTAAAACAACTCAAACATCGAGCAATGTGACGAACAATTAACGATAAAAACCTACGCGGGCGACTCGTTGTGTGTTAGACTTATCGCTTTGAAGAATGAGTGTCCATTTAGAACTTATTGGAAGGTCATTGAAGTGAAAAAGTCTGCCTTTACTTTGGTTGAGCTATTGGTCGTGATCGCGATCATCGGCATATTAGTGGGCTTGCTTTTGCCTGCTGTTCAAGCGGCTCGTGAGGCTGCGAGGCGAATGCAATGCACGAACAATCTCAAACAAATGTCGCTCGCGCTTCACAATCACGAATCGACCAAGAAAGCGTTCCCAGCCGGTGACATAATATTGTCGTAGCCCACGACAAATGGAGTTATTAACCCGACTGGCACGAGTCGCGGCGCAAGTTGGTTCCTGCAGGTTTTGCCCTATTTGGAAGCAGGCAACATACTCACTAGTGGCAGCCCGAGTGCTTCGGGACCACAAGTGTTTGATTTTAACCCTCAGCCACCAGGAACTTGGTCGTATTCATATTACGACCAGCTTCGAACCGACCTGACTGTTGGGCGTGGCTTCTCCATCAGTATTCCATTTGCACGTTGCCCTTCTGCCGTGAGTCCATCGTGGGCCAGAGATTATTTTGGTGTCCAAGGAGGAGTCAATAGGGCTTTTCCAAATCGGATTAACCGTGGAGATCTCCATAGCGACGGTATGTTTGGGACCCACCAATTGCGAAAATTTGGTGAAATCCCGGATGGAACATCCAACACGATGGCTATTGGAGAGAATTACCTTGCGATTACGACTGGTGCCATTGTAAACACGGCTGGCAATAACCTCACAACTCACAATAACACAGCCACTGCACCTGAAGGCTACGCTCCTTGGTGGTGGGGAGGGGGTGGAGGTCCGTACAATCAGATGCCTGGCCTCTGCGCCAACCCACCTCGGCACATTCTGACGACGAACTCTGCGATTAACGACCCACGTTACCGCCTAGGTGGTACGAATCACAATGTATTAAGCGGCGCGCATGGCCATCCATTTTCGAGCCTCCACACGGGCATCGCAAACTTTGGTTTTTGCGATGGTCACGTTCAGTCTCTGAGCCAAAACGTTGATATATTGATATATCGCAGCTTGGCATCTATTAATGGTGGCGAAGTTACTTCCGTTGAGTAGCATACCCAGCATCGGAGGGATTTCAGGGGACTTGGACGAAGTACTTTTACCGCCAAGCCGACGGCAAATATGGTCCGTCGGTATTAGAAAAACTAGTTCCCGTACAGGCGAGAAACTGCAATGCAAGGGTGGACTATCTTGAAATCGACATGCCTGCTTAAGTGGACGTTGGTGTTAATGTTGTTGTTTCCCGGTTGCGGCAGAACGATTCAGCCGGCCGGTGGGAAGGTAATGGTGGACGGCGTCCCCGTAAAAGATGGGGTCGTGACCTTCTATCCTGTTGAACCGGGTCGCCCCGCCACGGCATCCGTGATGGAGGATGGTACTTTTACTCTTTCTTTCGAAAATCCCGATGACGGTCTACCCCCCGGTGACTACAAGGTCACCATCGTAGCTGACGTTTGGAAAGAGACAACTTCTCCTCAACAGAAGCAAGCGATGGAAGCCATGTTGAAAAAGCAAGGAGCGATCGATAGTCCGGAGCTAATGACCGCGGGAACATTGACCCATATTGTCCCTCCCAGGTACAACACGCTTGACACGACGCCATTAAAGGAAACGGTTACCAAGTCGAGCAAGCCGCTAGAGTTCATTTTTGACATACCGTCTAAGAAAAAATAGACTGCCGCGGCGGCGATCACAGATGCTATTGCGTACGAATCACTTCCCGGAGCTCTTTCAGCGAGGCAATAGAGTCAGGGGACACTGAACCGTCCTCAACCATTTCCAAATTGATCGAGAGAGGGTAGCGGTCTTTTTGCGCGTCTTGAATGAACGCAGTCAATTGTCGCAAGTCATACCTTGGTTTTGGAATGGGCGTGTTCAACTCGATGTGGCCCCAATTCTTTTCGAAGATGAAACATCCATGCCCCTGCAGTCCTTCCTGCCCGCCTGCCTCAAAGACCCCATCCTTCAGCCCGACAATTTGACGGTGCCCTTCTCCTCCGTAGTAGTCTTGATACTCGGTTAGCCGGGGTTTGATCCAGGAATTGTAAGCGACAATTCGCTCGGCATTGCCGATCCTGGCCGCCTCCGTGATATCCTTGAAAGGTGCGGATAAAATGCCGAGCGCTGGCGAAGATTTATCGAAATGGCAGTCGTAATATCTCTGTCCCCCGTCCAACCACCAGCCATTCAAACTGTCTCCATACCGATTGCCAATCTCGGACATAATGGTCATCAGGTTCTGATAGAGTTTTGTCTTGTCCGCGTCGTATCCGCCCGAAGCTTTCATCCAGTCTGCGTCCACGCTGTGGTTGCAGTCATAGCCGTATCTGTCCGAGATCCAATCTCTCCCATTTCTTTTCCTCTGAAGTGGCTTGCAGTTTCTGACCGCTATGTGTCAATGTCAGAAGTGAACCGTTTGACAACACCACCACGTTCACATCATAAAGCCCATCCGCAGGAGCTTGTATTTTCCATTCGATGTCACAAGTCCCCGGGTTCTTTGCCTTGACCCACAGGTTCATGTGATTCGCAAAGGTTGATTCTAGGTTTTTGCCCAACTTTCCAAAACTCGCCGATAGCACGTTGATCGTAGAAGGATCGATTTTCACGTTGGCAAACGCGGCGGTCGCCTTAGGTTCCGGCGTGATGGCATAGTCGCCATTCTTTTCGGTCGCCGGATTCTGCGCAACGACAATGCTGGCCGAAGCCGAGAGGAGACCCGCAATGAGAAGCGTGTGGATAGGATTCATTTTCTCTATTTTCAATTCAAGGTTCCGATCAGCGAGATACGGCCAAAATGCGAACGAGTCCCGGAAATCAGTTCACAAACGCAAGGACCAAGTTGTCGATTTCAGGTTGGAAGCCGATGCCTCCTGTTTTTCGGTCGGCTCCGATTAACCGCTCATCGCTTTCTATTGACGTTTCTCGCTTTTGAGTCGAGGTAGGGAGCGCGGTCGAATGCATCTCCTTCGCCGACCACACGTGGGTCACCAGTCTCGTTAAGAATCTCCATCAACTGATCCGACATCTCAGCACGCGTTGATGAATACTTGGCAATGTTGGCTAGATTCGTCAATTGGTCAGGGTCGCTCTGTAAGTCGTAAAGCTCCTCTCCAGCACGCTTGCCCCACGCTCAATCTACATACTTCGTGTAAGCGGGCTGCTCTTGCACTTCGGCGAACCAGCGTTTGGTTGGTCCACCGTCAAAGTCACCGTGCGTTGATTCACCTTCACTCAGCGGCGGCGTCATCATCGGCCAACGCTCAGCCTTGAAGTTTCGGATATACAAATAGTCCTTCGTACGTAGCGCACGCGAGGGGTAAGGCTGAAAATCGGCGCGCGCATTTCCGACATGCCGCTCGCGACCAGTAACAACATAGTCGTTGCCGAGTTCAGTGAAGCCACGCGCGTCGCCGTCCAACAGGATCGGTAACAGCGACTTGCCGTTCATCCCTTCGTGTGCAGGTAAACCTAGCGCCTCGAGATAGGTTGGTGCAAGGTCGATCAGTGAAGTCGGATTGTCGATCCGTCGCCCCGGATTCTTGACCCCCTTCGGCCAGTGAATGACTAGCGGAACCCGCGTACCAAAGTTGAAGAGGTTCGTCTTTCCGCGTGGAAAGCCGGGTGCGCCGTGATCGCCAGAGACAACGAGAATCGTATTCTCGAACAGGCCACGTTGTTTGAGCTCCGCGATAATGACTCCAATGGCTTGATCAAACGCTTGGCATTCGCCGAGATAGTCCGCCATGTCTTGGCGGATCGTTTCGTTGTCCGGAAGAAAAGCGGGGAGCTTGCCTTTAAGGTCATCCGGATTGATTCCCCACAGTTGTTGGGCCGACTTCCAAATCCACGTACGGTGCGTGTTCGTTGGACTAAAGTACCAACTGAACGGCTGGCCCTCTTTGCCTTTATCCAAGAAGCCACGCATATTGCCGCGAACTTCGTCGAGCAATTTCTGCCTTAATTGCTGCCGCTCTTCGTCCGTCTTGCCTGCAGAAACATACTGTGAAAAGCGGTTGAAATTCTGGCCGGCCTGGTTGTATTGTGATTCGGCACCGTTGAACAGATGCATGGCAACGTGTGTTTTGTAAGTTACACCGGTGTGGTAACCGGCGTCTTTCAGCAACTGATGGTAGCTGCTCAATTGCATTACCGGATCATTCGACTTTTCTCCTTCCCACGGACTGTGTAGCTGGCTGCCGCTTCCGTTGCGATAGAAATGTCGGCCGGTAAGGACGCTTGTGCGGGAAGGCGTACAGGATGGTGCGCTGACGTGGGCATCCCAGAACAAAACTCCACTTGCAGCTAAAGCGTCAAAGTTCGGAGTGTGAATGACATCGTTGATCGTCGCCCGATCCGGCTCTCGATAGGCGCTCGCGTATCGGCCCCAATCATCCGCAAACGCAAATACGATGTTTGGTCTTTCGGCATTCTGAGCCCAAACTACTGTGCCGCAAACCACGTTTACGAATAGCAATACAACAAGCAGACTTACAGATTTCACCATACCACTCCCATTTTGATTCTAACATCACACGAAAGTCGCTGATCGCTCCGCCTTACTGTAACAGTTTGAGATCATGGCTTTTTTGAGTGCCAGCGCAGCGAGAAACTTTTGAACGAAAAAGTGTTGACATCTTACGCACTTGACTAGTTGACAAGCGGGCATCAGCATCCCCAGAATGACCGACAATTGAAATGCAAGCAGATGGTGAGCACTACCGGATCGTCGATTTCATTTGCCTAGCACAAGCCAACGTTGCTGCATTCAAGTGTTGGTTCCTGCGATTGATCTCATGGAGAATTTTGAAAGGATTATCAATGCGCCCCAAACGCCCAGGCAGGTGTTTTCGTAAGCTTCAGCACTTCAGCACTTCAGCACTTCAGCACTTCAGCACTTCAGCACTTCAGCACTTCAGCACTTCAGCACACTAAGCAAGCGCGGGCGTTGGGCTTTGAATCGCTAGAAAATCGCAGGCTGCTTGCTAGCCTGCCGATCATTGTTGACAACAGCAGTCTTTCATTCTCGCAGACCGGAGCATGGACGGCGAGCGGCCCCAACGGCTACGGAGGGACGAGCACATCTGCTGCAGCGCCCTTTGACGGCAACGACATTGCGACTTGGACCTTCAATGTTTCGCCGGGAACCTACCGCGTAGCAGCAACGTGGTTTGGCGGGTCAGGCCACGGTGTGAATGTCCCCGTCACGCTCTACGACGGCACTGAGGTCGTTGTGCATACGCAGCTTAATCAGCTCTATGCTCCGACTGATTTCGTCGATCAGAATACTTGGTGGAATAATATTGGCACCTTCTCGATCGGTCATACGTTGACGATCAAGATGACCGACCAAGCCAACGCAGCTCCGATCGCGGACGCCTTTCGAGTGGAACCAGTTGAGCCCTCGCCGGTCGTCACGATTGTAGACAATGCCAGTTCTGGTTTCACGGAAACGGGCAATTGGTCAATCTATTATCCCGCAGGATACGATGGTACTTTTGCTTATCCGGCAGCCCCACTACGACGGAAACGATACCGCGACTTGGTCGTTCGATGTCGTCCCTGGTACGTATCGCATTGCGGCCACTTGGCACTGGGGGCATCCTGTGCATGGATCCGATGTGCCTGTAACTGTCTTCGATGGCACAACAAGTATTGGCACTGAGGTACTCAATCAAAAACTCTCCCCAGACGATTTCTTAAGTCAGAGTACATGGTGGGAAGATATAGGGACATTTACCATTTGGAATTCGCTCCGCATCGTTATGTCGGACGAAGCGGATGGTCGGCCCATCGCAGACGCCTTTCGTGTCGAACGTATCAGCGCGGACGCGGTTCCGATCGCCAGCGATGACAGCTACTATACTTCACTAAACACCGACTTAATCGTAGCTTCCACTGGGACTGCTCATCTGCTGGCCAACGACAGAGCCCATGACGGCATGCTCATGGGAGCTACTGTGGTAACGCAGCCCACACACGGTACGCTCACTGCCTTTGATTCCAAGGGAGGTTTTACTTATCGCCCAAATTCAGGTTTCGTGGGAGTTGATAGGTTCACTTATCAGGTTCAAGCCTCCAACTTAGAAAAAACTTCTGCCACGGTTTCGATTGCAGTCGGCACTCCGCTGCTTCCACGAAAAAACCTGGACGCGAACACCCTCAATACTTCTATGCCCGATCCGTGGCTCCAGATGTCGCTGCTCGACCCAGCGATGCCCTCCTCTGGTTTCGAAGCTGGCTATACCAATGTCCCCAATGGCTCGTCCGCTGAAACCGACGGAGCATTGGCTGCCAGTGGCGGGTTGTTGTTGATGGAGAACGTCGCCCAAGATACGATGCTCGACTATCGATCGGATTCACTTACCAAACCGATCATTGCTGTCGAAACGCAACTCGCCCCTGGTCTGCCGCTGCCGACCGCCATGACAGCTCAACTGACATTCAACGGTGTTGCCGGGACACTCTATTCGTTCGCAACCAGTGGACTTACGGCGGGGCAAGAACTGCGGTTTGCGCTTCAAGCAGACGGCACGGCGCTACCCACGGGCATGGTCGACTACACAATTGAAATTAATCTCACAATCAACGGTATCCCGGTAACACAATCGTTCTCCGGAAAGCAATCAATCGTTAATCGCGGAGCGAGCGAATTCGGAAACGGCTGGGGGCTGGACGGATTGGATCGCCTTTATGAGCAGTCCGATGGAGCTCTCATCGTGCGTGGCAATGGAGATGCATACTGGTTTCCACTAGTGAGTGGAAACTATGCACACGCAGACGGTGACATCAGCTTCAGTCGCTTAGAGAAGTTGGCTAACAACACCTTTAAACTCACCAGTAAATACGGTGTCGTGTCAAACTTCTCCGCCATTGGGGTCTTAACTTCCCGAGTCGATGCGAACGACAACCTAGTAACCTACAACTATTCCAGTACCGACGCCGACGGTGTGGCAGATGAGATCGCTTCGATCACTGACCCGTTTGGGCGCACAATCAGTTTTGGTTACACCGGCAGTCAAGTAACGACCATCAATCATTACTCCGGCCGCCAGACAACGCTCGTCCAAGCCGCCGGAAGCTTGACGGGTTACACTCTTGCGGATCCCGATGGCAATGGCCCTTTGCCGCGACCAGTCAGCGATACCGACTACGACTCGGTCGGCAACGTAGAATTAGAACCCGATCCGCGCGGCAATTTCAGCGGTCGTGTACCGTACACCTACGACGAGGATAATCGGCTTATAACGATCGGCACCTCGGTCGCTGGTGTGGACGCCCGAGCGGTTGAATACGTTTATTATGACAATATTGGTCGCGTCACCTCCATCTCTCGCGTCCCCTACGTTTCAGGAGACGTGCCACCGCAAGATCCCTACCCCCTGCCGACCGATGAGCTGTTCATCAGTTACGATAGCCTCGGTCGGATTAAGGAACGCATCTCGCGTCAGATGCCCAACGCAGGCGGAGCAGTCTGGTTCAGAGAATTATTTGAGTACGACCTAGCGGGGCGCCTGATCGAAACGATTGATGGTGAAGGGAACGTCGCCATCAACCAGTACGATGGTCGCGGTCTGTTGATTCGCGAGTCGCTTCCCGACCCCGATGGCAATGGCTCGCAGTTTCCGCTGGTTGTCGCGTACCAATACGACAACATGGGGCGGTTGATCACCACCGATCGTGGTTTCGGACGCAAGACGCACTACGAATACAACAGTCGTAGTTGGATCACCAAAACGACTCAGCCCGATCCTGACGGAACTGGCCCTGCCACCTCACCAATAACTTACTTCGCTTACAACGCGCGCGGCGATTTGACCAGCTTCTCAGATGCGATGAGTCGTCCCACGACGCTAGTCTACGATAATGAACAACGACTCATTACGCGGGTCAATGCCGATCCCGATGGCACCGGCCCGCTGTTGGCGCCAGTCAGCGGTTGGGTCTACAATGCCAACAACTGGGTCACTTCCACGAACGACGCGGTCGGTGCAACGACCACCACGCAATACGATGCACTGGGGAGAGTCTCCAGTGTCTTGGCACCTGATCCCGACGGCGCAGGTTCACTCACCGCTCCGTTGACGCAGTACGTGTACAACACGCTTGGCTTAGCGTCCGTCATTGATCCGATGTCACACACCACCAGCTACGTGCGCGACAATCGTGGACGCGTGACTGCGATGACCGATACGGCCGGCAGTCTGACAGAGTACGAATATGACTTTTACGACAACCTCCGCAAGCATATTGCCCCCGATCCCGACGGCGCAGGATCCAAAGTCTCACCCGTGACGACGTTCGAGTACGACGCGTACGATCGACTCACGAAAAAGTTTGAACCCGGCGCCGATGGTTCTTCCCTACCGCCGACAGTCTATTCCTACGACGCAGCCTCCAACCTGAGGTTTGTCACCGACCCCACGAACAATACAACGGAGTTCGTCTACGACAACCTCAGTCGCGTGAAGGAAGAGATCAACTCGCTCGGTAAAAGTCGCTATTACACCTACGATGTGGCTGGCAATCTGACGCGAACCGTTGATCGCAATGGACGTGTCGTTCATTACGTCTACGACGCGCTGGATCGTCCCATCGAAGAAAAGTGGCAATCGAGTCCGCAATATCCGACCGCCACTGTAAGTACGATTCAACAAGGGGAGAAATTCAATGAAGAGCAATTGGTAGGTTGGACCGATCCGTATCCCGCCATTACTCAAGGTGGCACTTTCACTTTGACGCACGGCTCATCCACCACCGCCCCGATCCCCTTCGACGCCAGCGCCGCCGTGATTCAATCCGCTTTGGCCGCCCTACCCAACATCGGACTGGGGAATGTCTCGGTCGAATTAACCGATAAGGGCGTCCCCGCCGATTATTCCATACACACGTTCAAACTGACCTTTCGAGCTGGCTTGGCGGTTCAGAATGTTCCTCAGACGACCGTCAACACCAACGGCTTGGTGGTGCAACCAAATGTTCCGGTGCCCCAAACGCAGCAAACCACGCTGCAGGGGTCGCAGGTATCGGAAAAGCAAGAGATCCACATCGTTTCCAACGGCTGGAATGTGGAAGACGGAAATTGGTACCTCTCATACGCCGGAGAAGTCTCTGAGCCCCTCCCCAAAAATGCATCCGCGATCCAAGTCGCGGCGGCGCTCAATCAATTTGCCGGAATTAACAACGTTTCCGTTATCGGCAGTTTGGGTAGCTTCACCATTACCTTTGGTGGCACACAAACTGCCACGAATATGCAACAGATCATGGTCGATGTGGCTCGGCTTTCTAACGGGTCGTACGCACACCACATCGATACTGGCTACAATGCTGTTGGAGAAATTGTCTCCGTCTCCGAACCATCGACCGGGGCTAACGGCTTGCGCACCATCAACTTCACTCGCGACAACTTGGGTCGGGCGACTACCATCGCTTCAACCCATACGACGTGGAATCTAGCCTCATCGACTCTAACGCAGAAGTTCGATGCGGTCGGGAATCGAACCGAGCTATCAGCTAAGCTGGATGGCACTAACGATTTTAAGAATGGTTACACCTACGACAAACTCCACCGCTTGACCGAAGTCACGCAAAGCGGCCAAGCTGGTGCGACTTGGGTCAAACCCAAACGCATCACCCAAGAGTTCAACTCGCTCGGCCAGCGGACGAAGATCTCGCGATTTGAAAGCCTGACTACCGCCAATCCCGTCGCAACTACTGACTTTATCTACGACTTTGCCAATCGCCTCGATGGCATCGCGCACAAACAGGGGACTACCAATCTCAATACGTACTCCTATGCGTACGATCCACTTTCGCGCTTGAGCAGTGTCACATCCACGGCAGATGGACTGACCGATTACGCTTACGACCAACGTTCACAATTGGTCGGCGTCGACAATGCGTTGAATCCCGATGAGTCGTTCAGCTATGACGCGGGTGGCAATCGCAACATGGCTGGCTACACCACGACAGACGACAATCGCACCACGGCCGGAGATGGTTGGACCTATACCTACGACGACGAAGGAAACATGACGCAGGCCAACAACGGCTCGCAGTATTGGACCTACACCTGGGACTACCGTAATCGCTTGGTCGAGGCCAAATTGTGGCCCGGCTATACAGAGACGTATGAATACGACGCCTTCAATCGCTTGGTGCGGGCTGGTACTATATCGTATATCTACGATGAGGGGATCAATCCCATCATGGAGTACAATGGCAGTGGTCCACGAAAATATTATTTGTGGTCGGACGCTGTCGACGACCTGTTAGCGGCCGAGCAGGTAGTGAATGGGAGTACGCATGGCAATATTTTATGGCCGCTCGCGGATCATTTAGGAACGATCGGCGACATCGCCGACCGCAACGACAGCACAGGCGTAACTACTGTCACCAATCATCGACGTTACGACTCCTTTGGCCAGCTCAAGTCCGAAACGAACCCCGCCGTCGATCTCATTTTCGGCTACACCGGCAAGCAGTTCGACGAATTCACTGGCCTACAGAACAATCTCAACCGCTGGTACAACCCCCGACTCGGCAAATTTATCAGCCAAGACCCCATAGGATTCGCCGGTGGTGATGCAAATCTGTACCGGTATGTGGGGAATCGTGCGACGAGCTATGTTGACCCGTATGGACTAGCCGATGCAGCTCCCGATGAGAGTGGGGGGAATCAGGCAGAGCCAGGGTTTGCTAACGCAGACGGAACTTACATAATCTTTTGGCCAGGCAGTTCACAGCCGATACCATTACGTCGTAGTCAGAATGCAACGATCGGAGCCTGTGATTCACCGCCGATGACAGCGGAGCGCACTAAACAGTACGCGATGCTGGAATTGCAATATCAGATTCGACAGTCGCAAATGCACGGGCGCTCGGCTATGTTGTTGCGGGCTGACTTGATCAATATGCAGCTTCATCCTGCGTCGCCTGCTTTGCCGCTGGTCTGGTTTGGCCCGCAGGACGCAGGGTATGGTTCAATTTGGGATGGGGTGGCCTTCATTGGCGGGTTCGCGCCAGGAATGAACCCTATCAAGACTGCAGCCGGAGCGGGTTATCCGTACCGAGTTGGAGTACCATCAAATCCAATTGTTGCAACTGCGCCTCTCAATCCCCGAGCAGGACGTTTGGTAGTGGGCGGCGGGCGTGCTGCAGGGTTTCCAGCTTTAAGCCAAGGTGACGTCACGCTCAATATATCGTCAGACTCACGAGCCCACATTACAGGCGATATTCGTACTATTAATCCGTCCAAGATTGGTACATTTAATTCTGTATTTTTTGAGCGAGTTCCGTTCGACATACTAGATCAAGCTGCGTTTAGGAATGCTGCAGGTATGCTTTCGCAAGGTGGAAAACTACGCATCCTTACCGGCCGCGCTGCAAGTCGCAACTCGATTCGAGAATGCCTTGAGAAATCAGGTTTCGTTGATGTTCAAATGAATGAAACGTTTGACAGAGCACTTGAAGTCAATGCCCGTTTAGGAGGTCTAAGGTGAAGCTCCTATTCTTCAAATGTAATCACGACCATTATTTTAGGAACGTCAGCTGTCCATACGATGGATGGACTCATTCGGATGTTCCTAAGGTCGAAATGGCTTTTCGGGCCGGGGCAATATCGAAACTTGAAGACCTGCACGCGCTAGAAATTGACCCAAGGCTAGTTAGACAGATCATATTGATCGAATCGTTCGAGTACGACTCAGCTCTCGAAGGAATTGCGTTTGAATCCGTTGTCATTGACGGATGTGTTAGGAAGTTGGGAGTCGGAGATTAGTGCTGTCGGGAACAGGCTACCGGAGAAGAAAAGGGGTCAGGAGCAATACTGTTCGGCACGGAATTAGCGACGGCAAAAGCTATCGTTTTTGGCACGAAAGTTGCGCTGGCAATATTTATCGTTTTTGGCACGGGAATCGCGCTGGTCATAGTCAATTGCGGACGTCCGCCAATCTGACAGATCTCGTGCAGTCGAATGCCCAAGAAGCTCCCCACACGTCGAAAACGCCCGCCACCTGCTGTTGCAGAGCAGCCTGCTGCCGCGCCGCCGCAGCCAGCGCCTAAAATAAATGCTAGCGATCTCTCGGGCTTGAAGTATTTCAACCAGATTCGTCCGCTGCTGGAATCATTGCATGGAGAAGAAAAGGGGTCAGGAGCCGAATTGGCCGACTGGGAAGCTTGGAGGATTATCCATCCTACCTAAACGGCTCCTGACCCCTTTTCCTCTTCGTCTGACCCCTTTTCCTCTTCGTATGTTGGTCCACAATCGGCAGCCAACATTCCGCCTGATGCCGAACGAATCGATGCCTCAGGCAAGTGCCTCTTGCCGGGACTTCTCGACTCGCATTTTCATTCGCGTGACAGCGCACAAACGCTTGTCGAATACGAACTCAACAACGGCATCACCGCGTTTCGAGATCCGGGGCATCCCTTCAAGTTC
>JBGSJT010000478.1:0-8519 GCA_041741715.1 Pirellulaceae bacterium
TGGAATGTGCTTGCACTTGCTCCCTCAGAAACGCATATCAAAAGAAGGTTTAAACGCTATTCGCGTCCAGTTAGCTTTAGTCGCGTTCGCTCGCTATACGCCTCTTGAATGCCGATCGCGACGTGGTAGCCCCGAGATTAACGTGGGCCACCGCTCTTTCTAAAAACAATCAGGGAAGCTGTGTAACTACACGTTCTCATTGATCCTGCTACTTACAAGGCCGATGAATGAGGACTGGTGGTGCATCCTTAATGTTTTTTCTGTTTTATCTCTATTGAACAAGGAGTCTACATTTGGACCCGCAAGCGGCCTGGCAAGCGATGATCCAAGCCCTCATCGATGATGATCGTGATGCGGCATCAGACTATGCCAAAAGTCTTGTCGATTGGTTGGATCGCGGTGGTTTCTCACCAAAGATACTACCAGAACTAGGTCAAGCAGCATGTGATCCCAATTCACCTGCGTACCAGCTAGACCACATGATTGTGTCCTATGTCTGTGCGAGAGTTCGCATAGATTCTTAACCCCTTTTTTGGAAAAATTGAATCATGGCTACACAAACTGCAAAACGTCCAGTGCATGAAATTCGTCTTGGTCGAATCAAAGCCGCCATTTGGGAGAACGATACGAAAGATGGCATACGCCACAATGTTTCGTTGTCGCGTATTTTCAAAGACGGCACTCAGTGGAAGGATTCGACAAGCTTCGGGCGAGACGATTTGCCACTGGTGATCAAGGTTGCAGACCTCGCCCATACGTGGGTTTATGAAAACGCTGGATTGAACGCGGCCGTCCCAGCTGGCGCAGGCGAAGAGGCTTAGAGCCGTCGTTTTAAACAACGGATTCTGGCGATCGCTGGCTGTGTTTGAGTATGTAACTACTGGCCAAACGCAGAACAGAAGTAAGGCATTTACGCCCGATTTCAACTGTAGGTTCGATGCACCACCGGACCTATACTATTTCATTTCAGAGATGCGAGCTTAACTCGCCATCTAGCACATGAGCAGACGAGAACAAGGTCCACCACTTCCAATACACCCGTGAGAAATCTGGCATGGGTTGATGGAGGAAGGTGGCGTGCATTCCTTCAAGGTTTTTGACGGCAAGCGTTGCTGTCATGTCTTACCCAAGTTCGAGGCCGCGCAACTCGCGGTGATCTACTCGGACTTTGTCCCTTGTTCGTGGTCTACGACCACTAGGAGATCTCTCATGAATCGCGAAGAAGCTCTCAAGAAGAGCGAAGAGGCGTTGCAAGAACTGGCTGCTGCATTGAGGCAAGGCAAGAGCGAAACGTTGCTGAGCTATCTTGATACGGTGAGTCAATTTCATCAGTATTCGTTTGGCAATTGCATGTTGATCTATCTGCAAATGCCGACGGCAACCATGGTGGCTGGTTTCCACCGTTGGAAAGAACTCCATCGCTGGGTTAAAAAAGGCGAGACGGGGATTGCCATTTTGGCTCCGATGATCGGCAAAAAGAAAAAGACGGAAGCAAAGGAGGCTCCGCAGTCCGCAAAGGACAAGCAGGAACCCGACGGGAAAGTCGTGTTCGGTTTTCGAACAGTCTTTGTGTTTGACGTCAGTCAAACCGAAGGCAAGGAACTTCCAGATTTTGCCAAGTTAAGTGGTGATCCTGGCGATCTGCAATCGAGGCTTGAATCCGTTATTGCTGATCATGGAATCGGATTTTCCTACGTCGAATCGTTGGGTGGTGCCAATGGTGCTTCATTTGAAGGTCGGATCGAAGTTGTTGAATCGTTATCACCCGCCCAAAAGTTCTCGACGACGGTCCATGAACTGGCTCATGAACTTTTGCACCGAGGTGATCGACGCGAGCAGACAACCAAAACCGTTCGTGAAACTGAGGCGGAAGCGGTTGCCTATGCTGTGTGCCGCTGGGCAGGAACAGATTGCTCAACTCGGGCGGCAGATTACATCCAGCTCTACGCTGGGGATGAAAAGCTGTTGTTGCAATCCCTAGAGCTAATTCGCGACATTGCAGCGAAAGTGATTGGAGCCCTTGCCACGGAAACAAAAGAGGAGCTGGATCAATCCGAACTGGAGGTGTCACATGCCAGTTAAGAATATCCACCCTATAATTCGCCAGGTTATCGATCGCGACTGTCACGTTAGCGAAAGCGACCGTGCCGTTGTACGACACGTTATCTCCAGGCTAAAGCATGGTTACGATTCGTTTCAAAAAATGACTTCAACGGATCGACGCATGTTAATCAAGCAGTCACTTGCTCAGCATCGTGCAAATCAGCGGCTATATGCCGACGTGATGAGCGGATTCTCGACCAGAAAGTTAGCTGATCGCCAACCTAGGCAAACCCGATACCTTTCGCCAACAGAGATTCAAAAATTGATGCTAGAGAATAAGATCACGGAAGCATACATTGCTTTTCGCCTTGGCTGGTCTTGCGGGCGTGTTAAACGAGCTTGCCAGAATGGCATGTCTAAACCGAACGAGATCGAGCAATGGCTCGAAGCCATCGCCGAAGTAGGACAAAGTGACGTCCCTGTGGAATCCCGTATTCGGAACGACGCCCAGCAACAAGAATGTAATTTCTGTGGCTACCCCATGAATTCCGGTGATCAGGTTTTTGAATATCACCAAAACGTCTACTGTTCCACGGACTGCTGCCGAACGAGCTGCGGTTGGTAGAACATGGATGGGAAGGTAAGGGTTTCATGCACGTCACCTGCACCTTCCTCATCCAAGCCAAAATGAGTGCGCACGAAATTATCAATCTTGAAATCTTTTGAAATCGATTGGCTGCCTTCAGGAGCCCAATCGCTGTATACTCCAAACCGCTGCTGCAACCCGCACCTGCGTCTGCCAGTACGATTTAAGGCTGCGCCGCTGGCCACCCTGCCTTTAATTCAACTTCGTGGTGGCATCTAAAGCAGCCACTCGCCGAACGCTTAGCCGCCTGCATCGACGGTGCCTCCCGCCGAACGCTTGCTAATCATCAATTCGGTGAACAGAAGTTGCCAAGCTGCGCCTGACTGACCGTAGGTTCGATGCACGACCGAGCCTATCACCCATAGCAAATGTTCCGGAAAGGACCTGTATTCACTGGTATTTCGATCGCCCTTGTGCTGTCTCAAAAGCACTGAATGGTTGCCGTCTGCGCCATAGTCCCATGATCCTTGGAAGCCGTTTCAGTTTGTTGACCTGCTGGGCAGGGGCCGTTGCAATGAATCTGCGGACTCCGCTAGAGTAACGATAAAAGATAGCACTGAACCCCCTTTTTCTCGCCTGGAGCCAAATATGCGTGACATGACGCCTGAAGAAGCAATGCGAAATCGAGCCGCAGAGCTTGCCGTTAACCCATCCCCCCGCTTACCAGTTGCTCTGTGCCTCGACGTCTCAGCCTCAATGGGTGGCGAACCGCTTCGAGAACTGAATCAGGGTGTCCAGGAATTTTACCGGGCGTGCAAGGAGCATCCTCAGTCGAGTCAAAGTGTAGAAGTTGCAGTCATTGCCTTCGGGAGCAACGCAAGATTAGCTGCCGATTTTTGCGATATCGTTGGTGCGGCCGTCCCTAGTCTTACCATAACGGAAGGGTCCACTAACATGACTGCCGGAGTACAATTGGCCTTGGACCGCTTGAATCAAGCAAAAGCCCAATACAAGGTAATGGGCGTGGAGTATTTTCAACCGTGGTTTGTGCTAATGACAGATGGAGCCCCAGACAATCAATCCTATCTTCCTTTAGCCGCAAAAATTGTGGAGTTGGAAGCATCTAAAAATCTAACAGTTTTTCCTATTGGAATTGGCTCGGGTGCCGACATGTCCGTCCTGGCAAAGTTTAGTGGTAAAAGACCACCACTTAAACTTAAGGGCCTTAACTTTCCAGCGTTCTTCGAATGGCTATCTCAGTCGGTCAATAAGCTCTCTGAATCGAGCCCTGGAGATGCAATAAAATTAGACACTTCGGGAATCGGTATGTGGGGTGAGCTTTAATCCCAACCTGCCTTCGCACAGGTTTTTATTGTGTTTTACAATTAGGACAGATTAGTGACAGGCGGTTCGATCGAGGCGCAAAAAGGCGATAAAAGCGATTCCGAGCTAATGTTTTGGAAGGTTGCCGCTGGGAGTGTCGTTGGAAGCAACCACGAATCTCATGGCAAGAATTGCGAGGATGCCTGGGCAATTGCGAGGTCGCAGCGGTCCGAAAGCAGCACGGAGGTGGTTGCATTATGTGTTTGTGATGGGGCTGGCAGTGCTCAGCATGGCGGTTTAGGAGCACGTATCACCAGCAGATTTGCAGCGAACTACCTTATCGATCACTTTGAGCAATTCTTTAATGATGGAGAAGCACAAAAACGCTGTTTGATCAGAGAAGCAAAACGCGTTCTTGAAGAAGAGTCCTTGCAGTTGTCAGCAAAACTTCGCAGTTTTGCATGCACGATTGTCGCCGTAGCATGTGGTATCGACGGAAAATGGATTGCGATTCACCTTGGTGATGGTGGTATTGTTGCAAAGGTTGACGGTATCGCACGCGGAATATCGTATCCAATGAAAGGCGAGTATAGCAACCAGACATTCTTCGTTACAGATAAGGATGCCGAAGAACAAATCAAATTTTACTCCTCCATAGATGACACCAATACTACAGCTCCAAGCGGGTTCATGGTTTTTAGTGATGGAGTGGAGCGCCTGCTAATCGAAATGAAAACGGGTGAAATTGCCGTTGCGGCATCTAATATGATGGACTGGCTTCGTCAGTACGGAGAAACGGAAGTAACTACTGCAATCAATTCAGAGTTAATCGAATTGTTTAAGCCACGGACCAGTGATGACTGCACTATAGGCATTTTAGCTAGAGTCGATTCGCAATGCAGCACCCAGCCGCAGGAACGCACAATATGGCACGGACCAATACATCATGATAAGCTATCAGACGAAAGCATGGCATCCACCGACCCACCAGTGGCGGCGAGCGTTCAACATCAAGATAGTGTATCCTCAAGCACCTTAGCCTATCCTGAGATCGGCTCGAATGAGTCCGCCAAGCTTAGCGGTCAAAACATCGACAATTTTTCTGCTGCGCAGTCACTTTGCAATGCAACTAATTGTTCGGTTGTAAATAGAACAACTTTGCGGAGAACTTTGTTTTACACATTTGGATTTGTCTTGGGCTTTTATGTTGGCATCACTATCCCTTTGCTGCTCCTGCTACTTTTCGGATACACCTTTTGATTTAACCGAAATCCAATTGCGTCCAGAAGTCGTTTATTTTCTAAGCCAAAAATCCATATATTATACCTGCGACCACTAAGGCTATGACTATCAGCACAATACAACCGCATCCATCGGATTGATTTTTTGCTGCAGTTACAATCGGTTTCGCCTGTTGTGATTTAGCAGGGCTTGAAGGCTGATATGGACTGGACGAGTACACGGGTGCCGCCTGCGTTGGAGCGGCGGCTGCCGAAACTCGCATTAATTCGCGTACAGCTTCTTCTTGAAGTCGCTCATAACCCGTTTTCCCATCTGTTGGCAATTGGTTGTTATTTCCATATTCCGGATTGTAATAAACGCTCTGAGGCATTATAGAAAGGTCATGTCCCCAGTTTACCGGCTTGGGCCCCATAAATACGTTTTTTGGATCACTTAAAATTCGCTCATACTGAATTAAGGCACTCAGCCAATCGGAAATTGTTGGACGACGTTCCGTCTTTTTTTCGGCGTCAAATGTTGACTCAAATAATTTTTTGAGGCGTGTTGTCAGGTGCGCCCAACAATATCTCCAAACGCCCATGGGTGCCTTCGCTCCACCACGAACCCAGCCGGTGGTGTATACAAACTCTCCCCTCCTTATATTCGCTCCGCCGTCTTCGCCACCAGTATGTGTATACGGACAATTTCCTGGTAGAAAAATCATAAACAATAATGTTGCAACGGCAAACATTTCATGCTCAGGTGTCCGTAAAATGGATTTAAAGTTTACTCCTTGAAGTTCAGGTGGAGTAAAGTTCACGGTGCCGACCGGGCAAGGGAAGCCTTCAACCTGGAAACTATCGCAGTCGACTAAAAATACGTCTCCATTATTGCATAGTAGAAAATTTAAGGGGTTTATGTCACCAAGTGTCACTCCAAGATTGTGCAGAAATTGGATCTGCTGGAGTATCTTGATTGCTAACCGCGTTGAGTTTAGCCTTGTCCATGTAGGGTTTTTTTGCATAAACGGTCTCGGCAAGAAAAGGGATTGCCGTAGAGGTACGCCGTCCGCTCGGGGCATTAGAAAGCCTCGAAACTGCTTTTCTGTATCGTAAACTGCTTGCGACGGCCAGCAAATTCCAGGGTGGTCGATACGTCGTGTTACCAGCAATTCAACTTTGGCTTTTGCTGCTTCTGTTAGCCGATCCTTGAAGTAAAGCTTGCAAACTTGTGTCATGCCTTGGACTTCGAAAACTATCCCTTCACCACCAGATCCGAGTCTCTTTCCAAGAAGACAAACTGACCCATCAGCCAAAAGGATCTTATCTCCCTGAAGGAGTTCGTCCTTGATTACAGCTAGGGGCGATTGAGACAGTGAAGTGATACCGTTTACCTGTATAAAGGGAGCGGGTCGGTCGGTTGGTCGGTATTGAAATTCGGGCGCTGAACGTGGTGGTTGTGCCATTGTTTTTGAACTTTTGGTATTCCAGGGTTTCGAGGGCCTAGCATCTTCGCTTATTTCAAATGCTTTCAAGCTCGGAGTCTTGCTGTTAAACGAAAATGTGCTGATATGATATGGTGCGATTGCGGACTGCTGGCCATTGATCTGCTCAATGTCTCTAACAAGGCTTTTTTCGTTAGTTAAGACGACAATACGCTTGGACAATCGCATTCGTGAGACTTGGAACTTAATCACTGCGTCTGTAGGAAGCGTGTTGGCGTGACTGTCGCCAACCACCTGGGCAGCTTGGCTTGCAATGAGTTGACTCAATACCTTCGCAACTTTCCTTGCTCTCGCTCTGCTTTTTTGCTTACTTGGATCTGCTTCAAGTTGGAATTTCTGGAGTTCTGCATCGACGGATACGGGTATGATTATTTTGAGTTTTGTAGATGCAGTCAGATAGGATCCGCAGAAATCTTCGAAGCCGTCTGCCATCGCAAAGCTAGTGTCAAGCAAAATGACATCTGCTTCGAGCATCGCTTGTAATAGAGAGCTGTCCGGCTGCATTACGCTTTCCTTAACGACGGCTATATTTTAAAGCAAATTGCGTCGACTTTGAGCGAGTCCTCCACGACAGGTACTCTTGAGGGCCCTCCAGCGGGGTCGCGGACACGCGAATCATAGCAGCTCCCAAGCCTCGGAACGTAAGCGAGTTAACTCGCAATTATCTACCAGGAAAGGCATTCTAAGGTGTACCTATCCACCCTGCGATAGGGCCGCCTGCGGTACGTCAATCCCAGGGCGTGAGCCGCCTGTTCGATCTGGTCGATGTGTTGTGCAGCAGACCTTTGCCCATCATGGTTTGCCGAGCACGTCAAAGCTAACGCGGCTTCCTCCGGAGGAGTTTCATGGGGCCGCGATCGTCGCGTCGATCACGAGCAAGCGGCCAGTTCTTGTCTTGGTCTAGTTCTACATGCATCGCGTAGGTTCGTTACGGTCAGCTGACGCCGTTGCCACGAGGGCTTGCAGTTTTTGGCGTATCACTCTTCGCACAAATCCCAGGAAGCAGCGTTTGACAATAGCTCCAGTCTACACTTACAATTGGACTGGCGACGACGGTCTACGTACGCGCATCAAGCTTTCCGCAACTAGGCGTAGATGCGATCAGGCCGTACACGCTGCCCAGCAAGAATGTTCCCCGATTCATACATATTTGCCGTTAAGACTTTGATTTAGGTAGACCATTATGGAAGTTTGTGCGCTATGAGCGGCCCAGGTGAAGGCCCAAATTCAGAAGCGTATGCTGAAGTCACTGTACCAGCAAGCGAGCCTCATCCACGTGAATATATCGGGGAAGGCGGGGAGGTCATTGCACTCGTGCCCTCGCGGACTCATGAACCAACTCACACGCATTCCGAGCCTCCGCCCTGGCGAAACTACGAAACTGGACGTGCAAAGACGCCGGAGCGAGAAGGGGCGAAAGGTTCTTCAGCACGCGAGCATGGCCAGCAAGATCGCGAATTGCTTGACAATCATTCCAAACAGTGGACTAATGCCCCAAGTGTTGGAGCGGCACGCGCAGCGAACATTCAATTTTGGGCAAACGAGCGATGTTTTACGATGGCGCGCGTCAAGCAAGGGCTCAAGCACTGTTAGACGAGGCCGCCAAAGCGTCGAAAGTGAAGCTAAGCGATTACGTTGACGACGTCGTATACACTTCTGGCAACTCGCCTTGGTTTAGTGTTTTGAATGGTCGACGGACCATGGAGATGGCAGTCAGAAAGGGGACCAGGGTGGCAGTCAAAACGGTTCCCACCAAAATGGGGTGGTGGGTTGGGAAGGGGGCTGACTTGAGAACGCCGGATCGGGTGTCGTGGAGAGCTTTATGGCTCTACTCACTGCACA
>JBGSJT010000479.1:0-5605 GCA_041741715.1 Pirellulaceae bacterium
TATCAGCTCGACGCGCTAGCGAGTGGGTCCATTTGTCGGGCCGGTGTTGTGCCCCCCGGGGCAAAGCAGACCCACTCGCTGGCGCGTCGAGCTGATATTGGAACAAACGAGACAATGCTTAAGGATTGGTAATCCACTAACGAAACGCGAATCCGAAAAAAACACTCGAAAACATGCTAACTGCAAAATTCCGTGATGGGTTTTGTGGCGGAAGAACGCATGGATAAGGTGCCGGGATGCGCTATTCAAATCGAACATTTTTCGTAACCGTGCGCGGATAGTCGCTGATAGGTTGACCCTACCCGAATGCCTACCGCGATAAACAACGATCGAAGGAGCGATCAACGACAGGAAAGTAAGCGACTGATCAGCGAATATCCCCCCCTAAAAAAACCTTCCAACCACAGGCGGTCAATCAATGAGCCTACTCACTCAGCCACTCCCCAAGCAGTCACCCACCTCTCGCAATGGGCGGAGTCAGTCGACCGCGCGAAAACGCTTTCAAAAGTATCTGCGCATTGAGCAACTTGAAGATCGCAGACTGCTAGCGGTAGTTGCGGCCTGGAGTGCCGAGAACAACGCTCAAGACTCCGTCGGCGGCAACAACGGAACTTTGTACAACGGTGCAACGTATGCCACCGGTCAGATTGGGCAAGCTTTTAAATTCGACGGGATTAATGATCGCATTAATGTGGCAGACTCTCCAAGCCTAAAACTGACGCAGTCGATGACGATCGAAGGGTGGATCAAGGTGAACGCTCTTCCGGCTGGTGCTCCTTTTGATCATGGTGAGATCCTCTTTCGCGGAGACGATCGCGGTGGTCTGGATCCTTACAGCCTAAGCACGGAACCCGGTGGTACGATCCGTTTTTCGATATCTCCCATCACGAACCAAGGAGTATCCATTCAGGCTTCAGTTCCAACCGGCCAGTTCTTTCACGTGGCTGCCACACTCGATGACGCCACGGGAGCAATGCGACTCTACTTGAACGGCACACTCGTTGCGCAAACCACCACCTCAGCTCGACCGTTTGGCGATTTGGATCCGTCCAGTAATCCCGGCATTGGAATTGGCAATCACGGTGGTTTTCCCACGACCCCCCATAACTTTCCGTTCAACGGACTGATCGACGAATTGAAAGTCTACGACCATGCGCTCACTGCGGCAGATGTATTGGCAAACTTTGATGCGGGTAAGGGAAACTTACAGCCCACCATCTCAGTCAGTGATGCAAATGTAACTGAAGGCGATCAACGTTTTGCCATCAGTCAGGGCAAACTAGTAAACCAAATCGAAAGCGGCGGCCTAACCCGTTCATCTGGAATGACCTATGGCCCAGACGGAAACTTGTATGTCGGCAGCTTCGCTACAAATGAAATACTTCGATATAGCCCGAGCGGAGAATTCCTAGATGCGTTTGTCAGTAGTGGCAGCGGCGGACTCTCGACACCATCAGTTGGTGCGGTGATCTTTCGTCCCGACGGAAAACTCTACGTTGCGTCACGCGACAACGCCAACGTATTGCGCTATGACGCTAATACCGGTGAATTTTTAAATGTGTTTGTCCCATCGGGTAGCGGCGGCCTCGCGCAGATTAAGGGGATGACGTTCGGGCCCGATGGCCATCTCTACATTAGCAGCAGTGCGACCAACCAGATACTGAGATACAACGGCACCACCGGCGCATACCTCGGTGCTTTTGTCGCAGCGGGAAGTGGTGGGTTAAGCAACCCACGCAGTTTGACATTCGCTCCCGATGGCATGCTCTACGTTGCCAATACGAATAGCAACTCCGTACTGCGGTACAACGGATCGACTGGCGCGTTTGTGAGTACTTTCATCCCGACCAGTAGTGGCGGCCTAAATCAACCTGGGGATCTACTATTCCATAGCGGCAGTTTATATGTGGCCAGTCAAGGAACCAATCGAATCTTGCGGTACGACGCCTCCAGTGGCGCGTTCATCGATACAGTCGATCCCTCTAATAGCGCTGCAATCGATCGGCCAATTGGATTGCTACTCAGCTCTAACGGGACTCTGCTTGCCGGAGGCTATGGCGACGTTGTCGAATATGGCAAATCTTCGGATGCCACGGTAACGGTCAGTCTCTCGTCCCCTTGGCCAGTTGCAGTGACTGCAGATTATACAACCGCCAACGGTAGCGCCATGGTAGGCAGCGACTATGTCAGCAAGTCAGGAACGTTAACTTTCTTGCCAGGCCAAGTGACACAAGACATATTAATTCCAATCCTCGATGACTCGACTCTCGAAGGCAACGAAACCTTCTTCGTTAACTTGTTGAATCCTATCGGTGCGACCATCGCCGATGGCCAAGGTGTCGGCACCATCATCGACAACGAACTTCCGCCTACCAAGTTCTATGTCGTCAACGATGGCAGTCCTGATCGGACCTACGAGTATTCCGCCAACGGCTCCGCCATCGAAAACTACGCGATCAACAGTGGTAACACTTCGCCCCGAGGTGCGGCCAGCAATGTAGCTGGTGATACCGTGTGGGTGGCTGACAAGAATTGCAAGGTGTATGTCTACAACACCAGCGGTGGACTATTGGGATCGTGGTCGGCCGGCACGCTGGCCTCTAACGCCTTGGTTGAAGGTATCGCTACCAATGGTACCGATGTCTGGATCGTCGATAGTAAATCCGACAAGGTTTTCCGCTACGCCGGCGCAGCGAGTCGGACCTCTGGCAGCCAAAATGCCGCTAGCAGCTTCTCGCTGAATAGTAGCAACAAGAGCTCCACGGGGATCGTTACTGACGGCACTCATCTATGGATTGTCGATAACGGCACCACTGACAAGGTTTTCAAATACACCGTCAGCGGATCTCTAGTCGGTAGCTGGATGATCGACTCGGCCAACAAAACACCAACTGGATTGACCATCGATCCCACTGGCGCGAGTCAATCGATCTGGATCGTCGACAGTGGCACCGACAAAGTCTACGAATACACCAACACTCGGGCCAAGACATCCGGCAGTCAATCTGCCGCACTTACCTTTAACTTGGCTGCTGGAAACACCAATCCTCAAGGTATCGCCGATCCACCACCGCCGTCTTTGCTGCAACCTGTGAATAGTAGATCGACGTCGGTTGGTGTCGCTGTGGCCGCGAATTCATTCGAGTCGATTCCCGCAGTACGCTCGACGTACTCTGCGACGAACTCGTCGGCGCTCCGAGCGTCCGACGCTCGCGACGACGAGCGACGCGGCGTCAACGTTTCAACAGTCGCTCGTCCATTGTCCCAGACTGAAATCAAGCAACCCCTTTTCCGCAGCTTGAATACCACCAGTTCCACTGATGCGCGTCCCGTTCGCACATCGCCTGCCGCCGAGCGCGCGTCGCTGATGGTTTTTGATGAAGCACTGTTGGAGGTGTTGGCGGAAGCCAATTAGAAACATGCTGTGTCCCCGTTGTGACTCACCTCGCATGAATACACCAATATCAGCTCGACGCGCCAGCGAGTGGGTCTGCGTTTGTCCATCCCATTCCGCTCACAAAACCGGTGGGCTCGCGCCCATTCCGCTCACTACGAAACGCTTATCCTCGCGACACTCCGGGCAAGCCGGACGGAAGCGAAAACACGACCACAGACCCACTCGCTGGCGCGTCGAGCTGATAGTGGGTCGAACTAACATAGCCAAAATTTGATCGCAACGATCAGACCTACACTTCGCTCGACCCGCGCGGCGAAGTGTTGGAACATCCCTAAGCGCTGGAACTGGAGCATTTTCATGGTACGGACTTTTCGATTCTCATCCGTCTTATTACTTGCGCTCGTCGCTCTGTTTGCGGCCGCACCCCAACCGGCACAAGCTCAAGTAACGCTTCCCTTCAAAATTATCGGCAAAGGGGTCGCCCCCGATGGACTCGCGCTCACCGGTTTTAAGCACAACTTCGTAGGACTCGCAACACAGCTCGGCCTGCACGTCGGCCAAGGACAAGTGCAAATAACCGGGGCGGATGGCAACCCGTTCAATCTCGACGGCAGCATCTCAGGGACATTTGATAGTGCCACACCCTGCGTTTTTATTGGCGGGCATGGTGACAAATTGGTTTGCAATTATGGAAAGGCAACCGGCCCTGTTCGTCCCGGCGCACCGGGAACTTTCAAATTAACTCCGCTGGGTACTCCTGGTCCTGGTCAACCTTATGTCGCTGAGTTTATGGCAGAGTTCGTTCCGACCTCCGCCAGTACCGGCAAGTTCGCCGGGGTCACCGGAAGTTTCGTGATGGTCGCCACCACTGTTCCCTTCCTGTTGTTAGACACCAAACCCGTCCTCTACTGCTGGCAAGGCGAAGGAAGGCTTACCTACAAGAAGCAGTGATTCACATCCCCGATCCAATATCAGCTCGACGCAATATCAGCTCGACGCGCTAGCGAGTGGGTCTGCGTTTGCGTGGGGGGACACAACCCCGGCCCGACGCCGCAATGCTCAAGAAAAATGTCCAGCTTGAAAGTACGTCAACTCATGTTGTCAGCGCCGAATCCCATTGCACTTGAAATTGATACGTCTCGCCAATTCAACAATTGGATGCATGAGCACAAGCTGAGCTTGGCGCTGACTACATATCAGGCGGGGAAATTGTTTCTACTGGGACTACAGCCCAATGGTCGATTGTCGGTATTCGAACGGACCTACAATCGCTGCCTAGGGCTGTGGGGGGATGGTCAAACAATGTGGATGTCGTCGCTGTATCAACTGTGGCGATTCGAAAACGTGTTGGAGCATGGTCAATTGGCGTCAGGATACGACCGACTCTATGTTCCTCAAGTTGGCTACACAACGGGTGACTTGGACATACATGACGTGTCAGTGGAAGCAAGTGGCCGCGTGGTGTTTGTGAATACTCTCTTTGGCTGTTTGGCTACCACGAGCGAAACACATAGTTTTGTGCCCCTCTGGCAACCGCCGTTTTTAAGTCGTTTGGCGGCGGAGGACCGTTGCCATTTGAACGGTTTGGCACTGGAAGACGGCCGAGTCAAGTACGTCACGGCAGTCAGCCAGTCCGATGTGGCCGATGGTTGGCGTGACAGACGCCACGATGGTGGCTGTGTGATAGATGTCGAATCGAACGAAGTGATTGCAACGGGCCTGTCGATGCCCCATTCACCGCGCGTGGTCGGCGACAAACTGTGGTTGCTGAATTCGGGGACAGGTCACTTTGGCTTCATCGATCGGACTACTGGGAAATTTGAACGAGTTGCTTTCTGTCCCGGCTATTTGCGAGGCCTGTCGTTTCATGGCGACTACGCAATCGTTGGCTTGTCCAAAAACAGGGAGAACAAAACTTTTTCAGGGCTCGAGCTGGATGAGAATTTGAAGTCAAGCGACGTGGAGGCGCGGTGTGGTTTGCAAGTGATTGATTTGAACAGTGGGGACGTGGTGCATTGGGTTCGCATCGATGGTTTGGTTAGCGAACTATATGACGTAGTGGTCTTGCCCGATGTCGTGCGTCCTCAGGCGCTCGGGTTCAAGACCGACGAAATTCGACGTGTCCTGCGTGTGGGAGAAATGCAGCAGATGTGAAACAGCAAGTCAGTATCAGCTCGACGCGCCAGCGAGTGGGTCCGCGAGTGTCTG
>JBGSJT010000480.1:0-4745 GCA_041741715.1 Pirellulaceae bacterium
GCCACATCACTCGACCACGAGGGACTTCGAAGTATTCCGTGTCAAGCGAGATCGAGAGCTGCCGTGCAGCCTTAGCCCAGCAGTCGACGTGTGCGAAATCGCTGTCACAGATCCCATGAACTGCTCGCGACGCGTCCGGCGTTTCAGAGAACACGACGAGCTGGCCATGATGGTCCCACCAAATTCCGATCAATGGATGATTTGACATAAAGATCCAGAACAACTTTGAAAAATTGAAATATGGCTTAGAGGCTCACGTACATTTGGACAGAGTTCATTTGAGACTTGGGTATCGACTCATTCAAGAGCTTCCTCTGGTACGCGGACTCGCCAGTAACGCGATCAAGAGTAATCGTCGTGGAGAGCGTTTTGGCCTCGCAGTAGTTCCGCGACTTCCCCACTTAGCTCATATCCCGCCATCCGCTCGACAAAATCACTCGATTGGCACCGATCGGCAACCAAGGTCTCTAGCGGTTCAATGTCACCGACAATCTTGAATATCGCCATCGCAGCGGGCTCCCTGGTCAGTGAATCGAGTAGCAATGGCCTAAGTGCTGGAACCGCCGCTTCTGCACGAGACCCAAGTTTTGCGAGTGCCTCACTTGCCTCACTTGCGTAACTGGCAAGAAGTGGCTGAGAGACATCCAACCGTTGAATCAACAGTGCAAATACATCTTCCGCGGCTTGTGCTTCGACATCAATCAACGCAGACGCTGCTCGCGTCGAAAGTAAGGCGTCATTGGCAACCAAAATTTCTCGTAAACGATCGACAGCGAGATCGGCTGATCGCCCTAACGCACCCAGGCAACTTATTGCAGCCGAAACCACATACCGCTCCTCATGATCAAGGCAATTTACCACTGCCACTTTTGCTTTTGTAGAAAGCCCTTTCGAAATTCGCTCGGCCTGCATTTCAAATATATTAAGAACAAGCGAGACTTCTGCTGCTACTGGCGATTTGAGGATAGACAGAAACGTGGGAAGACACTCTGAAAAGCAATCCGGCCCAAAGCGGCACCAAATTTCGTTTACCGTGTGAGGCGTCACTGGATCAGCCATAATGCGAATAAGCTCTTTTAGGTCTCGAAAGAATGACGGCTCCAGTCCCTTATCGTTTTCCATTGCGTTTGTCGTCAGTGCTGGATTTTGAATTGAATTCGGACGTTGGCGACGCAGAGCGTCTTGTTCTTAACACGCAAAACGTAAAGGCAGACGGACGCTTTGCAAGTGCCACCCTCCCCCTTGATGGCTCAGCGTGACTTGAGCAAAACCCACTGTGTTCCAGTCCACTTCCACCAGTGATTCTCGTGCCAATGAGCATCGCAAGTGGGGCAACGAAACGCGACATTCGACATGATTCGAACTGACTCATGGCAATGCGGGCATGAAGTGTTTGGCTTAATACCAGTTATTCGAACTGTTTCGCTGTCGTTGTTCAGCGGAGCACCGAGGCTGTTGTAGAACGGGTCACATCCCTGTTCCCGCATTGCCTTGTAGCCTTGCGGATCGAAAAACCTCACAAAGCCGTAGGTAAATAGTCGCGACCCATGCCAGAACAGGACTAGTGTCACTCCAAAACCGAGCAATAAGGGCAATGCAAACGGTGCCAGCAAGATCGCAGCGATAATGCCAACTGGGGCGCAAAGTGCGTAAAACTTGAACTGTATTAACCACGGGGGCGTTCGGTCGTCAGGCATGCAGGTTCCTTGGGGGGACGGAAGAAGGGGCAGCTCGATCACTGTAGACCTAAGCGAGAGCAATACGATTCTTGGCTCGCGTTGGGACTAGAGATCAGCCCGACCGGTTGGGTTCAATCGAAAATCAGCTTTGCAGACATTTGATCCAAAATGTATTTGACTCTCGCTTCTGATTGTGAGGCGACTGGAAAGTGATCAACCACAAGGACCACAATGGGAATAGCACCGAGATTGATGAGGCATTGGGACCAAAATGCGGGTTTTGCGTTTATGCACCAGCTGGGAACCGTGATGTTTGAAACTGCCGCAGATCAATGCCTTTGTGCGGACTGTGCAAGTGGTCGAAACGGTAGCCAAGTTTGGGAGTCCGATTTTGACCCTATAAACAATCCGCAGTGGAGTCTCACAAAGCGACGATTTATCAAAGTGGAGGATTGGGTCCAGTGCGATCATTGCCGCGTGCGAGTAGCGTCGTACTTTGCGATTTGCATCGATGACGAAGGCGGAGACTTTCATGACGGCTTGGCCTACAACCCCGATAAACACCTGTTTTGGTACACAAAGGAGATTGATCCCGACGCAGTCAAACGGCGCCTGATAGAGATTTTCTCAACGACCGACGCGATCGACTTCGAACCTCCAGAGCCATCATGGCAAACGTCAAATCGTCGCACCGCAGAGTTGGCAGCGTTTGCTGACGAGAATCTGCCAAGTCGAATTGACGGCACGATACGCGTTGAACGCATTTGCATTTCCGAACACTTGAAGGTGGTATGCAAGATACAAACGCCAAAATCGGGCGTCGGCTTTTCCCAATACGGCGTCGTCGAAATAGGAAAACCCAAAGAAACGATGGTCGAAGTGGAGCGAATTGGCGACGTACTTTACCAACAAGTTCTAGCTGACATCGGCCTGTGCCCGCCCACGGTGCGGCTCGTAGTTTAAAAGGGGGCATCCTCGTCATCGATATTCGTTTGCAAAGCCTCGGTCGGCGGCACTAGCAAGTGTCCTGAACCACCACATCGAGGACAGGCTTCATACCAAGCATGAACCGGAGCGGAGTTCATGCTTGAGTGGCAGAACACCGCGCCACTGTCACATCCACATGTTTGCTTTACCCACTTCGACGTATCCTCAGGAAAGGGTTCTCTGAAATACCCGAACCCACCACAAGAGTCGCATTGCACGTCATACCCATAACGATCACCTTCATCAAAATCAACATCGTCCGCTTCCCACACGGTTCCCTCGCCGCAGCACTTTTTGCACTTTGCGACCACCCGTCGACCGTAACGAAAATCGGGATCGTATTCCGATAGCGGCTCATGATTTTCTCTATTCATTCAAGTTGCTGGCCTCTCATCGATTCCAAGTGCGATATTTTCTGTCGCAAATCCACCAATCTTTCTCGTAAGGCAGGCCACTCTTAACTCGCTCTCGTTTGAACCTCCTGTTCTCGAAGGACTCTCCGTCCCAATAAACACCGCACCACAACAACTGGCACGCACTATTCCTATACTGATAATCGTGGACGAAAGTACCAAACCCGTGAACTGACCTTGTCGCACCTCCGCATGGAAGTGCTTGCGGCAACTATTGCAAGAAATAATTTGCCCGCTCTGCCGCATCGTGATTTGGTAAGTGCCGACTGCCCCGCTTAGGACATTGCATCACACCCATTCCATCTGCCATTTTGGCTTCTCCAAGATGGTTAAGCTTTGGCGGTACCGTAAAAGCATCGATCACCAATAGAAAGCGATTGCAGCAGTTGGAGCAGCTCAACTTTTCTGTTTGAGCAGGGCGGTTTTCGAAAGAGCCGCTTGCCTTTGCCGCCATTCTTTGATGAGGGCTTCTGGGATGTCTACATGAATTCGATTGCCTGATCGCGGCGGGCTCCAGGTAAAGTTTGGAAACGTGTCCGTCAACCATTGACGCGGTATGACAGGGGCGTCTGGATCAGCAAATTTATCGAATCGGCATTTGACGTATTGGCTAGTTCTTGTCGGATCATTGTAGTGCGGTGCTTCATACGACCCTTCGACCACCTCTCCGTAAGCGATTATCCCGCAAGGTTCGCCGCCCAAACGAATCAGCCAGAACCGATCTCCAGCTTCAATCGCCATGATTTGGCTGCAACTCCAAGAACGTACTCCGGGTTGCCCTATTTGCGCACCCTTCAAAAGTGCATTCAAGTCCTCCCATTTTTCTCGAGTCCACTTTTTCGGGTTCCAAGTAAGCAGAAAATCAGCCATCCAACATCTCCGCAATGTGACCGTAGAACTTGTTCCATTAGGTGATAGTAGCGAGAACGAATCGCGAGGAGGCTCACAAACCGACGTGTAATCCGTGAAGAATTTGTGTGTTTCATGTGATGAGCTTGTTCCACGAGCATTCTCGCTACTCTCCCATGTCCGAACCAGCTCGAACATCGTTGACCGCGCCGTTCGATGCAGCGAAGGCTCGCCAGTGGTGGCTGCGCGAAATCCAGCGCGGCCAGCGCGGGCTGCCGTGGGTCAAGAATCCGACGGGCGATCCTCGCGCGATGCAAGCAGGTCTGCGCGAAGCAGCGTTCCCGCTCGATGGTTTGGCTCGCACGGCGCTGCTGTTTCCTGAACATCGTGAAGAACTCACCACTCAGGTGCGCGTCGGTGCGGACTGGCTCATCAAGTTGCAACATCCCAGCGGCGTTTTTCCTTTTCCAATCGGGCCAGGGCTGAACCCGCGAGACAAGGTTGGAAAGATTGTCGCGAGGGCGATCCAAGAGCATCCGGAGATGGTTGTCAACGATTGGATTCCCGATGACCAGACCGACGGTGGATTGCAGTTCGACAACGGCTTGTGCGGCCGAGCACTCGTCAGCGCGTGGGAGTTGACTCGCGACGAGAAGCGAAGCCACTGGCCCGTAGCATCGAAGGCATCACCACTGTCGTCCACGCCGGAGGACGCGATGGCACGGAAGTCATCTTCACCACCATCGAAGGACACGGCCACATCTGGCCTGGAGGGAAAAGTCCCCTGCCCGAATTCATCCTCGGCAAGGCCACGAGC
>JBGSJT010000481.1:0-4306 GCA_041741715.1 Pirellulaceae bacterium
CGTAACGAATCGGCCTTGTTCGCTTTTAAATCATTCTCTGGTCAAAAGGACAGCCAGTATTTTAGACCGATGCTCGACATCGTCGTAACGAATCGGACCTCTTGACCTTTCAACTTACTTCACCATTCGAACGACTTACTAACCAAACAGACTACCCAAGTTTCAAGGAATCCCATACATCACTGACTGCTACTGAGATCAAGGCCAAGACCAACCCAAGCGTGTACAGCACCGACAAAAAATGACCCTGACATTCGCACTAGAAATCATCGCGCGAGCGAAGTTCCGAAGTCTCAGACACGTCGCCCTAAAGAATGTGACACACCGACGGAAGGTAGCTTGCTAAGTTGCTCATCGAAGCCGCCGAGGACGTAAAAAACCCGGAGCAAGCACAGCCACCGCGGACAACGTATCGACCAAAGATGCTTGAACCGTGCATGGATAACTGAGGGACCGCAGTCCGCCTAGTGCGGATCAATCAGAGTGAAATGCGATCACACCTCGAATAGTCGTTTAATCAACATCCTTGATCGAAGTCAGCAGTGAGTCGCGCGTGGACCACTCCCTCGAAGCTCACCTACAAAGGCACCGGTGCTATTCATCTGCGCACCCTTGTCAGTCGCCATACGCTCCGCTGCGCTGCGCCGGGGTGAGCGACCGACAAGCGGCTCCGACGAAGGCACCTAAACCAGAGCATTAATCATGTAAAAAGAAAACTCCACAATCGTGGCACCCGCCACTTGCAAACCTCGGACTTCATAGTCGGACTTCATAGTCGTCTAAAATCAAGCGGTTGCGGCCAAATGACTTGCCATCAGGAAACGCGCGACCCGCAACTCGCGTGCAATTTTTTGTTAGGCCAATCCGGTGGACGCTGCTAATTGTCTGGACGACTGATACTGACACTCCATCCTTTGGCGATTAACTTCTGATTCTCGCACCACGAGATTACCACATCCATTGCCATGTCTTGGGCGATATCGGACGTGATGACACGGTTTGCCGTATGCTGAATGAAGATGGTGAAATCTCCAACAACAACGACATAGCCATGTGCCAAGGCGGATTGTGAATCATCGCCCCCATTTTCATACATGTATGTGTATTCGATTGCTCGGAAGTTCAGTTTGTGGCCTGCGGAATGCTTTCGAACGTCGATCGATACTACGTGATGGCGAACTGTGTCATCAATGGGTTGTCCCAGTTTTCGCGTAAATGCGTAGGCGTAGCCACTGGACGTGATAGTTTCGATTGATGCCTGTCGGACAGGGCTGGTGTCGATAGTCAACCTCGGCGTATACCACGCAACACACGCGACGACGTCACCAGTTTTATTGTGCTTATAGTGTCGCCATGAGAATTGTCCATCGTCTACTTGGCCATCGTCGGCGCTGGACCATTCGTGTCCGGGAATCGGGAAGGTAGGAAACGCAGGTGCGTGAGGCTCAGCAGCACCGAGCGAGACGGCAACAGCGAGACACAGAACGGCTATTGCATGTTTCATTTGTCGCCTAACGAATTGCGATCTATGCGTCGGGCGATTAGCCGACGTATAGATCGTGCATTGAACTTTTCCGCTTTGTGGATTGGGTGCAATTGGCTGAGTCAGCCGTATGCGGAAACAATCACGGACGCTCAGCGGGTGGGCTGAGTTTACTCAGGAACGAGCAGCTTGTCACCCGGAGATTCGCGTCGTGCGGCATTTCGGGGTCCACCTGAAATCTCCACATTTCCAGTCGCCGGGCTGCCGTGAATGATAACGCCGTCTGAATCCAGGAGAAATAACGTTGGCCACTGACGAATTCCCAATTCTGTCGCGATCGGCCCTCCCTGAACTCGACAGTTGGAAGCAGACTCGGACTTTTAACCGGGACCTCTGTCATCGTTAAGGTGCTTTGCCGTTTCGCTTGCCTCTGCTGCGACCTCTATATGCTCTTCAGCCCTCCCATCGTGAGCTTCATCCACCGCGTTCGCGGGAACCGTGAATCGGTCACGAAGCGACTGTTCAGCTTCTAGGTCGATGTCGACAATCGACCACCGTTCGTCGTCGACGCTCAGCGTAAAAAGCAAAAAGAGTCCGTTCATCTTCTCGTCGCTTGACGTCACGGGCCCGAGGGCGACGACTGCTGAGTGTTTCTCGAACCATGACTTATAGAGCTTGGGTATGCCATTTTCGCGAATCAATGTCGCCATGTCTTTCGTTCGCTTGTCGTTGAAACGCATTCCTTTCGCGAGGGCAGAGGCTCTTGTTACATCCTTGGCAATCACCGCCGCAACCCAGGCTTCGACGACGGCACTGGCGTTCTTGCGGTCTAAAGGTCTTTCGATTGCTGGCACGATCGCCGAGGGATCTTCGGCAGGATTCCGTTTCGGCAGTGAATTGGGTGTTAGCGGCGGCAAGTCGATCGAACTCGGATTGGCTTCAAGAAACTGCTTCAACTGATCTTCAGCAGCTTCCTTCGATCGGAACTCGACGCCGGCGACAAACCATTCTTCCGCGATCCTGGTAAGTTCCAGTATCACGATCCCAGTTCGCTCCCCATTTCGTTGTTTTTCTGCATGAGTCACTGATTTCGAAATGGCCAACGCTCGAGTCGGTTGTTCGCAGTCGTTGACGTGGATGGAGTGCATGGCCAATTGTTTGAGATTCAGGCTGCGCGAGATCGCCTGAATCTGTGGCTCAATCTGCTTGGGGTCCGCTGATTTCCCTTGCACAATCGCAACCGACGCCGCAGTCGTGTGATCGCCACGCAGTGCGGCAGCCACGTAGACCTCGATAACACTGCGAATATTTTCGCGATCAAGAGTCTTCGAGCCGTCGATTACTGGCGGGATATCCTTTGCCTCTCGAATCTGCTCCAGGTTGTTGACGGTGATGCCATAAGCCAGAACTTTCGACAATTGCCACTGCATCTCAATCGTATGAACCCCCCCCTCAACTTCGAGGATCTTACCGACGAAGTGCTTGGCAATATCTTCGATCCCATTCTTCTTGAGTTCATCCAGTGCTTTGGTCGCAACATCCACTCTGAACGCCAACGGATGGTCCTCGTACGGTGCCGGCTCTGAACTCAGCGTCCAAATGTCTTCCCAGTCTTTGTCACCTTTGAGCCTGCCTGGCCGAGCGTTCGCGACTCGGAACCGGACGACGACAACCTCTTCGCTCTCATTCAATGCCCGCCCTTCTTGCAGCACCTGCGACACATTGAGAACTCGCTGCGGTTGTCCGAATGAAAATTCCGGCTCAGCCATGTTGGCCGAATTCGTCGGCGGTTGCGCCGGCCCCTTGGCCGCCGGTCCTTCTTGCTGTTTGCCGTTCGCATCGAGCCAGCGAATGTTGGGAACATTGTGCGCCCGAAGCGCTTCGTCGATGGCGATCTTGATCGAGCGAGTCCGCTCTTCTCGCTCCTGATTCTCCGCGGGCTCCGCACGAACGGGCTCAGGATCGTGAACCACAGCCTTCGTGAAGGCGTCCCCTTTGCCATCTTCGTGAATATCGATCGTAACTCCCTTCACGGCCTGCAGCACTAGCAGCAGCTTGCCGACGTTATTTCGCGACTCCAACGACTTATAGATTCCTCGCCCTCCATAAATCTCCACAAGGATTTCACCCGGAATTACTTTGCGCGGAGTATTTGCAGCCTCGTCGGTGATCTTCAGGCCTCCCAGCAGAACGGTACCGCCGTCCGGGACCGTGATCACGCTTCGCTTCCACAACAGATCGCCGACTAGTGGAGTACCAGATTCAAGTTGAGCTTCTTCGTCTGTCGTCCATCCGCCGCGAATTTCCTTGTCGACCAGCCGTAGCGACATAGTGCCACTGCGTTCCGCCCCTTTCCCCCAAGTGCCGTTGAAGCGGCGTTCGAGTCGTGACCACTTCAAATGCAACGTGCCCGATTTCGTCTCGTCGAGAACACTCTCTAAATCGACATCAACGATGTTGTCTCCAGGAAGCATCGAATCGGCTGCGGCTTGGATTTTCTGTTGAGACTTCAGATCCACCGTGCCCATGTAAGATCCCGACTTGGGAATGCCACCAAAACTATCGTAGCCGTCACCGTGACCGCCACGGGGTGGATCATTGCGTGGGGCCGTTTTGCTTATTCCAGATCCGCTGAAAGTCCCCTCGTACTGTCCAGGCGCTTTGGCTTCGAGAACAACAGCACCCAATTCGTCGCTGGTCCATTGTCCGCTGATGTCGGGCGCATCCGTCGCTTGCCATAACACCATTCCCAGCAAAGTCATTCCAATAGTTCCAAGCATGGTCATTACTCCTACACGAGTTGAGTTGAAAAACGAACGGCGG
>JBGSJT010000482.1:0-13290 GCA_041741715.1 Pirellulaceae bacterium
CATGAGCAAGCCAGTAAGCGTCGATTTTCAGTTCTCCGTTCAGCAGCGTGGGCGCGGTGCCAAAAAGCGAATCGTCGAGGGCGAAGGCGGTTCGAATGAATCCAAGCTGGCTCTTGAACGCATTCCTCGCATCTCGCGTTATATGGCGCTGGCCATCCACTTCGAAGGCCTGATCCGCCAAGGTATTGTCACCGACTACGCCGATCTCGCTCGCCTTGGCCATGTGACCAGGGCTAGGGTGACGCAAATTATGAATTTGCGGCTTCTGGCACCTGGGATTCAAGAGGAGCTATTATTCCGAACGCAGATTTTAGATCAAGTTCAGCTTCAGACACTACAGAAACTTGCTGTTAATCGCTGTTGGAAGCGACAAATAATGCTTTGGGGCCCATTGAAAGTTAAAATCTGTGTCACTGGGTCGAGATCGAAAAGGTGAGCCTTTCAAATCCTCGGAATTTCCGAGGGTACGATCTAACAGAGAAGCCGAGGAATAACCCCCTCGGCTTTTTTCGTTGTTTGCCTAGGGTTTTGGAGTTTCTTGGCTCGCCCGAAACCAAACAGAGAGCGCTCTCAGTTCGCCCCAAAATCGCATTTCCGCGACCGGACCGCGCAAATTCGTCTGCAACTCTCAAATTCTCTGTTTGACAGAGAAGTCTTGTTTAACAGTGGTTGTCCATTGTTTTCTAATTTCCGTTATCGATGCACTGCCATCCCCCTCGTTTGCTGCAACGATTTCGAATCTTCTGTAGAATTGAGTTTTTACGTCCTTTCTACTAAGCCGATTCGTCGGCGGTGTTGGCTGCATGGGGTAAGACGTTTTGGCGAGACATCTCTCATTTGCAGATCGCGAGAATCTGCTTGAAACAATCCGCAGATTGAGCGGTGAAGATTTTGACGTCGATAGTCTCCTGAAGATGACTGGCGATTGGGCTCGTTTACTCAGACCAAAGTTCGGGTTCGAGCAAGCACTGCTCCGGAACGTAATGCAGTTGGCAAACTATTTGCGGTTGCATCGGGATGCGAAAGACATCACAACGATCGCACATGGCGCAATTAATTTTATAGTTAAGAACCAAGCGCGACCCACAACGGGACTCAACGAAGCTAACGGAACCGGCGACGACCCAGACGAATTTCATGCTCTGGGGAAAGCATTCGTCGCAAGTTACGCGGTCCACGAAATATCGATGAGACTGGGTAGCCCAGTTTCCTATCACCCTCCGGCCATCACTAAAGATGAGCAAGTTCTCGCCGAAGATATTTTTGAAAAGCTTTCATGGGCGGATGGCTGTGATTTGACTCTGGTCGCAAGCGTGCGCGAGAAACTCGATCAAATCAAGGAACTGACCAACTGTGGATTCTTGAAGAGATTGGCGACCAACGCACTAGCGTTGATTGAAATCTTGGAGGATCAGGAGCGACCTATCGAGGACAAAATCTGTGCTCGCGGCGCGTTGCGTTATCTCCTCGAGAACGACGATGCAATTAAAGACGAACTCGGGCTTGTGGGGTATCTAGACGACCTATTCATCCTTCAGACTGCCATCGAACTAACTAGTCCTCAACGCGAGCCATTGATTGAACTACTCGACCAAGTCGTAGGCATCTGGCCGTTTTTGAATATGTTGACACTGGACGATGGATTTGGCCCTAGACCCGCTTCCGAATTTGCGATTTTGAATTCTGCGCTTTCTTGTCGAAAACTTCGGTCTGGTAACACGATCAACACGATGCTGATTGCTCCTGAGACAGGCCCGATCGCAATTTTGATTGGATTCGTATCCACGCTCGGTTTAGCTCATGAGGCAGGCGTTCGACAGCTATCCGAGAAGTCATTCCAACTTGGTCAAAAAGTTCTGGTCGACTACGAAGCGGTTGCTGAATTCGACGGATTCGAAGACTTTAATGGACGTCGATTATTTTGGTTGAAGAAATACAGCACAACTCGAGGCATTACAACACGCTTGCGCACATCCTGGCCTATAGATGACCTGCACCGGCTTGTGCCTGTTGATCGCGATCGAGTTGTTCGCGGAGAGATTCAACGCGCAGCTCGAAACCAGTTGACTGAATTATCTGGGCTGAGTTTTTTATTCAATGGTCCAAATAAGGCTGATGTTCATGCGATCTCGAAGCAGGTAATAGTTGTAATGCCTACGACGTTGGCGGCCGACTTCTGCAGTAAAACACTTTTGTATGGCCAACCAATCAAAGACGTTGTCCCAGTAGGCCAAATATCGGCCGATGGCGAGTCGACAGAGCAATGGTCAGCTCGTTTCGGCACACAGACTCCTGTGCTGCTATTCGCTTCGGACTTGGACATCGCATGCAGCTATGCACAGGATCATCGCGAAGAGATCGAGCATATCATCGTTGACGTAACCGGACGCAACCGAGAAAAGCATTCCAGCATAAAACGCCTGAATCGTTTGCAAATTCCTTGCCTTCTAATCGTATCCGAGCGCATCGAAAACGAAATCGAGTTAGCCAAGCACAACGACCTGAGTGTTTGGGAATGGGAGCCAAAAGACCTAGAGGCACTTGTTTGGCCGGAGCCATCGGATGTGATGCACACTGGCAACATCGCTAAGTTTGAAAGTAGAGTTCGAGCTACATCCACCGCGCACCCGACAGTCGAAAAGATTTCATTCCCGATCGTAAGCGAAACCTACAAGTCGTTTTGCTCGCTACGTCGGTTGGCCAAGAGGCGTGGGGCAAACGGTCTTCCAGAGCTAGACACGATTGTCGCGGAAGCATTCTTTGGGGTCACTCACTTAATGCGGTGCGCTACTACTTTAGGCGAGGGATCACCCGTCGTGGTCGGCGTCAATGATCGACTTCAAAAGATAAACACTTCGATCGCTTCTTCGAATTACCTGTCAGAAAATGAGCGGGCCGCAGCAGTCTTAGTCGCGGCTTGCATGGAAGAGTTTTTGAAACAACTGTTAGAACATAACCCAAAAGCGGCAGCACTTTCGTCAATACTATTGCGATACCCTTTAGCGGACATCATGTGCCCAGACGCAAGATTGCTGACGGATTTACAGGTGGCGGTCAAGAGCCTGCCGAATCGTGTTTTAGCGTCGCTCGCTTCCGACGAAACTTTGTCAAACGGATTGATTGTCACAGGTTGGTTTAAGCAATCTCGAATGTCATCGATCCTGTCGCCGCCAATTGCTGACCCGATGGTGCTGTTGTTATACGATGTTGAATGCCGTTGGCATCAGCAGTTCTCTGAACAGCGTCACACGATGCGGCAGTCAAGAACAAGTCTAAAGGGGCGCTCGGCGATCTTTCCTTCTATGAACGGATGGAAGCAACATAGTCCACCCGATGGGCTGCAAGAAGAAGTGGATTTCGAGTTAGATGACTTCAAGCAGGTTCAAACGGAAATTGATGATGGATTTAGAACTCGCATCCTCGATCAAGTTCGATCTGGTGCCTCGGACGCTGACGTCAAAGCAAGAATGATCGTCTTCGCAGGTGGCTTCTTCGGCTTGTTCACTGATAACTACAAGCTGAACGTCGTTACTCATCTACTCGACGGTTCGGTTGCAGGCGATGACGAAAAGGCGAGCGTGAAACTGGCGGCGGCGAAAGAACTGGTGTTAGGAGACCAAGTTGTCTTTCGACCCAAGAGCCGTGACCTCATTCGCGAAGTCGCCGATACGTTATTGAAACCTGGTCAGCGAGAAACGGCAGGTCTATGGCAGACTGCTTTGCGATCCTACATGAAGGAACACGGCTTATCCGACGAAATGGTCTGTCAAAGACTACAAGCTGCTGGATGTAAAGCAGGTGATCCAGCGATTCGTAATTGGATCAACTACGACGGGATGATCGCGCCGCAGCAGTATGAAACGGATGTGCGAGTAATTGCCGATGTTACAGGCGATGCGGACCTATCCAGCAGTATTGATGCGGTGATCGACGCTATCAAGCGCGTCCGGAGTGCTCACCAGCAGCTAGCGCCGCGCGTGATCGCGAAGCAGGTAAGAAATAGTGCGGCAAAAATCGTTCGAGACGAACAAGCCGACCAATCCATGGTACATCTGGACAACGATTTAGTATTGGTACGGGTCGTGGAAACTGCGTCTGAGCTCCTTCCAATCAAATACACTTCGGCGAATCGTTTGATCGAGGGTGATTCATGGCACGAATGATTCCGCCAACGATCCATCCGGACGTGAAAAGTTCTGCTGAACGCCGAGTGTTTGATTGGATTCGTGATGCGCCTGGAACAGATGACTGGATATGCCTGCACTCACTTGGACTAAGCGAACATGATTCGAAACGTCGAGGTGAAATTGATTTCCTGCTGTTGACCCGATTCGGCATCTTCGTTTTGGAAATCAAAGGTGGACGCGTTGCTCGCGAAAACGGCGTCTGGAAGTTTACTGACCGTTTTGGTAACACAACTGTTAAAAACGAAGGCCCATTTGATCAAGCAAGCGGCGCAATGTTTGGACTTGAGAAAAGAGTTCGGGCGCACTTTGAGTCAGGAGATCAAAGGTTGCAACGATTGCTTTTCGGATTCGGAGTAGTCACGCCCGACTGTCAGTTGGCGGACATGCTCGGTACCGAAGCTGAACGTCGACAGTTGTACGATCGCGATAACGTGAAGGGGCTTGGTCAGTCGATTCGAGTGTTCGTTGAACAGTTGGCACAATACTGGCGTGAACGGAGTTCACTTGGCCATAACCCGGGGAAATTTGCGCCCACTCAGAAAGACCTCGAAAAGCTTCTAGCCTTCCTGAGAGGTGATTTTGATCGAGTGCCCTCTTTAGGAGCTATTGCGGACGCTTCGACTCACAAGATGCACGCATTGGAAGAGGAACAGTATCGGGTTTTGGACGCACTGAAGAATTTTCAGTCACCACGGATGATTATTCAAGGTGGTGCGGGAACAGGAAAGACGATTCTCGCTGCGGAAATCACTAGACGCGAAGCCAACAAGCCCGATGCTGACGTTTTGCTGCTGTGCTTCAATCGAGTTCTTGCGAGTGTTCTGAAGCACCGAGTTAAGAGTGACGGTCCCGGAAAGGTGACTGTCCGGTCAATCCATTCCGTTCTGAGTGATCTAATAAAGGAATCCCCATTCCAGAGAGAATTTGAGGATGCTAAGGCCGGCTTGGAAAAGGCTGATGTCTTTAACCGATTAATGCCAGAGTTTGCGCTGCGCGCGTTGATGGAGCAAGACTGTAAAAAGTATTCAACGCTGGTTATTGACGAAGCCCAAGACATGCTTTCAGGTACAATGCTTGATGTTCTGGATGCACTTGTCGTTGGCGGACTAAGAGGTGGACGCTGGTGGCTATTCTGTGATCGCAACAACCAAGCGTCGGTATTCGGTGTCTATGAGGAAACAGCACTTTTTCGATTGATTCCTATCGGCGTCGTCAGTCTATTGCCTACGAATCGCCGCAACACTATTCAGATCGCAACAGACACTGAAATCAAAACTCTGCCTCAGTATCCGCCCGCAGCAACGGTCGACGGCATCCCAGTCAAGACCGATTGGTACAAGAAACCAAGTGATCAGTTGCGACTTCTTGGCTCAACGCTGAAATCACTTTTGAATGAAGAAATCTCGGCTTATCAAATCACGGTTCTTTCTTGCCGTAATGCAATGGATTCTTGCGCGAGTCAGTTCAGCGATTTCGCGCTGGCATCAATCGACAACGACAATGCATGGAAAGTCGGTTCACAGCTTCTCGATCAGGTTACTGCATGTACCGTATCGTCCTTCAAGGGTTTGGAAAACGACTTCATTATATTGACGGATGTCGACGAATTGTCGCCTGACTGGTGGCGAGGAGTTGCCTATGTCGGCATGTCGAGAGCGAGGATCGGACTGTATGTCTTTGTAAACGAAAAGCTAAAGCCCCTTTGCGAAGAGCGGCAGCGTGATTGGTTGCAGAAAAGCAAAAATATGAATCGGAATCAAAGGTAAATCATGACGATGTCTAACGAAGAGTCATTTCGTGCCCAGATAATCGACTCGCTAGAGCGTGAGCTAGTTGGCCCAGGCTATCCTCCTCACGATTATGTTGAGGTTCCAGATCAACCTTACGTGGAGCGGCTGGAAGAGTCACCGACGCAGCGATACTCGGCGGGCGTACTTTTTCCACAACGGCAAACGATCAATGAACTGGGCGATCAAAATGAATGTCCAAACGTAGCAGACGCTGCCAATGACGGCGACCCAATTGATCCACTTGAAGGCGACCCAGCGGGGGAGCCGAGACGCGATGGTGTGTCCGGTGACTCGTTGACGGATGCTTATGACCAAACGGTTCGTCTAGCGAATGAGTTTTATCCGTCCGCAGTCGGGCTGTCCTGCCTATGTGATGCGAATGCAGGTGACTTAACTGTTCAAGTTTCTGCAGCGCGTTACGAATCTGGAATGGTGTCGTATCAAGTTGAAATCGATGGAGTCATGCAGACCCGAGAACGACAAGAGTGGCGACGGATCGCAATTCCCATTGCGGATCAGACGTTGACGCTCGCAAGTATCACAAATACCGAACCTTGGGAGCGAACACTCGTCGACTTCTTGCAGATTAAGGGGATGTTTCGCCTTCGATCAGATAGAAGCGTTTTACTGACATTGTCGTTGTTGAACTTGCACGTAGGTGGCAAGGACTCGCGAATACGCGCCGCAGACTGTTTTTTCCAAGTTGGCTTGAAGGTTCAATCCGCGAGTGGTCAGGCGGTGTTTCGCGAATATAAAGTCTTGCCGGATCGTGATTCCAATAATAGTACTGATCCGGATATCAAGGAAGAGGCTGCACTGGAATTGCTCTATCGTAAGCGGAAGGCGTTTGCAGTGGGGCATGGATGCTCGGTGGATTGGAATGAAGAATCCGACGACAAAGTTTCGGCGATTAGCACTGCGACGCTCCCGCGAGTCAAAGTACCGCCAGTGGAACCAAGAAGCGAAGGCGGCGACGAGCTAAGCATGTACTTCCTTTCCGGTGCGGATGGCACAGTATTGCCAACGACGATTCCTTCGACGCTCAGTCAATTGGCTCAGGATTATGAAGATTGGATCGTCGAGCAAGAAAAAGAAATTTCCACGCTTACCGATAGGCTGCAAGCTCCAGCGACTGACAACCTTCAACACTGTCGTAAGTGTCTTGGCAGAATTCGAGATGGAATTGCACTACTTGACCAAGACTCAAAGATGCTGGAAGCATTTATGCTAGCCAATCGGGCAGTCTTAATGCAACAACTTCACTCAAGGCGTGCCAAGCGGCCAACCAGCATTGGAATGGAGCCATTGCCGACCAGCTACAAACCGACAAACGCGAAGCAAGGTCGGTGGCGAACGTTTCAGCTTGCTTTCATTCTGATGAATCTGTCGTCGCTAAAAACCAATGGTGATGGAACTGAACATCCTGAACGAGAGCTTGTAGATTTGATCTGGTTCCCAACCGGTGGTGGCAAGACAGAGGCGTATCTTGGTTTGGCCGCGACAGATATTTTTCTTCGACGCCTGATCCGACCGAGCAATGCAGGTTGCACCGTTTTGATGCGGTACACGCTTCGACTTTTAACTTCACAGCAGTTTCAACGGGCTAGCTCGCTAATTTGCGCGTGTGAGCTAATTCGCCGTAGCCGACCAAACGACTTGGGAGAAGAATCCATCACAATCGGACTTTGGGTCGGCGGTTCGTTGACGCCGCTCTACCGCGAACCCGCTGTCAAATCGTTGAATAGTTTGGCGAAACCAGACAGCCAGGAAGCCCATGAGTTCCAATTGCTTAAATGCCCTTGGTGCGGGACCGCATTGGACGAACCAGACGCACTTGGCTACCAAGCATACGGCAAGCCCAAGACAGTCATCTTCGTTTGCCCAGAAGCTGATTGTTCGTTTTCAACGCCGAAGAAACGGTTGCCCATTGTTGTTATTGACGATGACGTTTACGAAACGCCACCCACTCTGATTATTGGTACGGTAGATAAGTTTGCCATGTTAGCGTGGCGAGAGTTGTCTGGACGCATCTTTGGAATAGGAACACCCGGTGCCAATGATCCGCCTGATCTCATAATTCAAGACGAGTTACACCTGATATCTGGTCCACTTGGTTCGGTTGTTGGACTCTACGAATCGGCAATCGACCTATTGTGCTCATGGAAGGGTCGAAAGCCGAAAATCGTCGCATCGACAGCAACCATTCGTCGCGCTTGGCATCAATGTCGGGCTCTTTACGATCGCCCGACATCTCAGTTCCCGCCACAAGGCCTGGACATTTCCGATTCATTCTTCGCAAAAGAGAACCGAGATACGCCAGGGCGCTACTACGTTGGGGTCTTCGCGACTGCGGCACCGTCTTTTGTGACTGCCATGGTCCGGACCCTTGGAGGTCTCTTTCAATCGTGCAACACAATCAAGCTGCTTGCTGGCGCAAGCGAATCGGTTCGCGATCCCTACTGGACGATACTTCAATACTTCAGCAGCCTTCGCGAACTCGGACACGCAGCAACGCTCATTGAAGCAGACATCCCGGAATACATGTGGTCGATCGCTACGCGAACAAACCTGCCGAAAGAACTTTGCCGAAGTCTCGGTTCTCCTGTTGAACTGACGAGCCGGCGAACTGCAGATGAGATTCCAGAAATCTTGGAAAAATTGGAAGTGCGTCATCCTCGAGCGTCGAAAGAATCGAAAGACCGTCCTCTCGATACGTTACTTGCTACAAACATGATTTCAGTCGGCGTCGACGTCGAACGCTTAGGACTAATGCTTGTAGTCGGCCAACCAAAAACAACTTCAGAGTACATTCAAGCAAGTAGCCGTGTTGGGCGGTCGGACAAAGCACCGGGCCTCGTTGTCGCCATGTACAATCCCGGCAAGCCGAGGGACCGCTCTCACTACGAGCATTTCCGAGCTTACCATGAAGCGTTCTACAAACATGTTGAGCCGACCAGCGTTACCCCGTTTTCACTTCCTGTTCTGGAGCGTGCACTGCACGGAGTGCTGGTTGTTTTGGTGCGGCATTTGGTAGGTGTAACAATGCCAGATCGGTTTGATTCAACATCGCCGACACTTCAAGAGCTTTTGAATAAAATCGAGAGTCGTTGTTTGGTCGTCGATCCAGAACACGCTGCAAGCCTAAAATCAAAGCTGTCGAAACTTGTGTCGAAGTGGGCGAGTGTCATGCCTTCGGAGTGGGGCCGATTCGGCAAACCGCCAGAACTGAGGCCACTAATGTATCCCGCAGGAAGCGAACCGTTGCCTTCGTGGGCAGGTTCAGCGTGGCCGACGCCAAGCTCAATGCGAAATGTCGATGTTGAGTGCCGAGCCGAAGTTATCGCCAGTTACGAGAACGACGAATAGGATTCAATAATGGCTAGAAAAACAATTCGTCGGTCACAAGCGGTAGTTCCATTTGGAGTTGGCGCGATATTCGATCTTCCAGGGCAAAGCCTGATGAGTGCTGGCCTCGACGTATGGCCGGACACGCCGAAGTGTGCCATCAACGATGACCGTTTGGCGCGACGCCTTGGCGTAACATTCTTTCGAGCGCCTCCGCCTGCGCCTGGTGAAGGGCATGCTGGAGCGCTGCTTCCATTTGTTCGTTTTCCACTGTGGCATTTCTGTCCGAGATGCCGTGCACTGAAACGTAGCAAGTGGAATGAAACGGCACCGCCAAGGTGCGACAGCGATTTGGGCAGTCGGTTCAAGCCAAAGCCTGGACATAAAGAGCAACCATCTTGCTCCGCACTGCCGGAGAACAAACGGTGGCGCATGGTGCCGGTTCGCTTTGTGATCGCGTGCCCCAATGGCCACATCGACGATTTTCCTTGGGTGCTCTGGGCACACCGCAAGGCGGGCCAGGACCTATCCAATGTGATCGTCTGTGGTAATCCGAAACTTCGGTTGAACTACGGACGCTTTTCGGGGCTTGGCGGCCTGAAGGTGGTTTGCGAAACGTGTGAATCGTCTCGAACGATGAGTGGATCGGCTGGTCCGAACTCGCTTAAGGGCCTGATATGCAGTCGCAATCGTCCTTGGCTTGGGCCGCATGGGACAGCTGAAATCTGTGAAGAAATTCCAATGATGCTTCAGCGTGGAGCAACGAATCTATATTTTCCGAAGGTCGCAAGCGCAATACTTATTCCGCCATTTAGTGACCCACTTCGCATTATTGTTGACCAACCACATTATTGGCAAGCGTTGACCTGCATGCTCAATCCCGATGGATCGCCGGTCAAGCAAATCGTCGACAATACCGCCATGATTCTGCAAGTTGATGCGGAGAGACTATACGAAGTGACACAGGAGAAATTGGCAGGGCTCGAACCAAGTGGCGATGCTGTGAGCGAAGAGGAGTTCCGCTTCTCAGAATACACCGCGCTGTCGGAACCTTCGGGCGACGACGAAAGCGAGTTTGTTACGGTTCCTCAAAAAATGACCGATTACGATCCGTTCCTCCGTGACATTCTTGACCGCGTTGTGCTGGTCGAGAAACTTGCCGAGACTCGCGCTCTGACGGGTTTCTCACGAATAGATCCTCCACCATATCGCGAATTCGATACGCTCGATCAGGACCAACTCAGCCTTCAGCGAAGAAACTGGCTTCCAGCGATGCGAGTATACGGTGAAGGATTATTTTTTCGATTCAAAAAGTCAACGATCGACAATTGGACGACGCCAGCCGTCACCGACCGGGTTGAATCGATCGTTCAGGGCCATCTTCGGATGTGCGAGAAGCTTCATCGACCACCGCGGCAATTCCCGCCCCGGTTCTTCTTACTCCATACGCTGGCCCACATCCTGATTCGCCGACTTAGCTTTGAATGCGGCTATGGTAGCTCGTCATTACGTGAGCGACTCTACTGTTGGGACGAACCTGGCAAAGAGATGTCGGGAATTCTTATTTACACGGCTGCTGGCGATTCTGAAGGAACGATGGGAGGCTTAGTGCAGCAGGGGAAGCCGGCTCGATTGGAATCACTGTTCCGAGGAGCCATTCAGGACGCCCGTTGGTGTTCGTCCGATCCACTTTGTATTGAAAGCAGTGGACAAGGTATCGACTCACTAAATCTTGCTGCTTGCCACGCTTGCTCGTTGCTGCCGGAGACAAGCTGCGAGGAAGGAAATCGCCACCTCGATCGGGCGTTGTTGATCGGAACACCGTCGCATCCAGAAATTGGATTCTTCCACCGGCTCATCAATTGCGAATGATTTAACAAGACACCATGAGTACGTAAAAGGACAAAACACACTGTCGATCAGACAATCGCTTTATCCAAAGACTTTCATCTTCTCAATCCAACGCAGCCGACCTCGAGACGGCTGCGACTGAGGCTCGTTAATGCGTCAGAGTTCTCACGACGGCCGCCATCACTCGGGGGCACACTGCATTGCCAATTAGCTTAATCTTCTCGCGGCGAGTCGATTTGGGAAGCTGGTGTTCTGCCGGAAATCCCATCGCTGCCGCGAGCTCAGTTGGCTGTAACATGCGCATCTCGTGTCCAGTCTTGGTTGGACGGACATACGCAAATCTATCGAGGGTTGTTACTGTCCGTAAAGGACGATCTAGCTGCTGAAATCCTCCAGCACCATCACTTCCATAATAGACCATTATAAACGGCGTTTTTTTTCCAAGCGCCTCAACTGCTCGTTCAGCTCTTTCTAATGTTGCAGTAGCGCGATCGTCGGTCCACACTTGAGTCATTTGCCAAGGCGTAGCGAGACTTTCTCCGCGTCCCAAAATATCGGCAACGGTCTTAGCAGTTTCGACCTTTTCGACTGGCAGGGTTGGCTCTCGCTCCCGATCGCAAACGACAAAGAGCCGACGGCGTGAGGTCGGTGTTCCAAAATACCTCGCATCTAGTACGCCACTGTTCACATTGTATCCAAGGCCAACGAGCTTCGTTTTCCATTCGTCAAATCTTGCCCATCGTTGCATCTGGATTACGTTCTCTACAACTATCCACCTTGGCTGTAGCACTTTTGCAAAGCGAATGACTTCAAAGGCTGTCTCGCGACTCTTTTCGCATCCTTCTTTTTTCCCTTTTGCAACGCTGTGAGCTGTGCATTCTGGTGATGCCAACAAAAGATCAATTTTACCAACGTCTTCGAGAATGGTCTGAGGCTTTAGGGTACTTGCTTTCATGTTGTAAGTGGTCGCGTTTTGGAAATTTGCCGCATAGGCGTCCGTTGCTAGAGACCACATGTCCAGTCCGGCAACGGGAATTGCGCCTGCCATTGCCGCCCCACGCGAGCTTCCACCTACCCCACAGAATAGATCACATGTTCGAATCACGAATTAATTCCCATGGAAACAAAGAAAAGACTTTTTAATTGTCGCATACCAAGTCGGCCCCTGCCAGGTCAAGTTCTAAGAGTGGGCAGATTTTCGGAGTTGCCAGATCTGTCGTTGCGTTTCCCAATCCAAAAACTTGGTAATGTTCCTCGCTTCATGTTCAGGCGTGGATTCAATACGCGAACCAGATCCTACCCAAAAGAGGAGTTCCTCCTGAATTTCGGGGGCAAGTAAGTTTAGATCCATGATTTGCGACAGCCTTGCTCGACTAACGTGACCAACTCTCGCTAGCTCAGCTTGGTCGGTAGCCGGATTAGACCAGTAGCAAGTAGCTTCGCCAACTCAATCCTTCGTTGGTCCGTACTCATCGTTGTTAGATCGTGAAGTCTCGACATGCGTGTCACCGTTTCATTGCGTGTGCAGATGCTGTTCACGAGTCTTGTTAAATCTCGTGTCTCCTATCTGTAGGAATACCCGCGATGACGGTGAATTGACGGCAAAGAACCTTAAACTTGGGCAAATCGCTGAAGCCTACAGACGAAGATTGGAAAAAAGGAAGTTTCCAAAATGCTGTGACCTAACGTGTCAAAAGGGTGTGAATGATAGCGTTCGCGATTGGCAGTGGGTTGGCCTGGATGGACTCACTCAGGATAACGGTCATGGACTGGCAGGCTGGCGCTGCCTAATCGACGAGCAAGCCCGGGCAGTGGCAATCGACCTGCCTACTTGACCGAGTGCCCGGCAATGTTTTTCGCCTGGAGCCTTGCGGTAAACATTCGGTAGCCGACCTTTTCACGGCTTGGCTTTACTTTCTCTCACGAGCTACTGCTTCATCTTCAGCCACTTGGGGTTTCCTCGCCGCTTGGTTCGCGGAGTTGTATTAGCAGGCAATCCTAAGCGATGACGGCAGAAATCATTGAGTGGAATACGACCGTTACGACTGAGACGGTTAAGTGCGTCGCGTTCTTCTTCGGTCATGCGCACCGTAACCATACACGTCTTGGCGAGTTCT
>JBGSJT010000483.1:0-5534 GCA_041741715.1 Pirellulaceae bacterium
CATGATCCATCGACGGAATTGACGTTGCACGAACTAAAAATTAGCCCCTCGCGCTGAGAGCCCGTGTAGTTCTTAGCGATTTTTTTTTCGAAGTTGCGGATTTCACTCTCCCTCCTGGAGTGTCGGCCTGGGATGGTGAAAACTCGTCAGGCCGTTGAAAAAGCTGTTACGGATGTTGAATTCACTGGCACTTGGGCGTAGGCCTTGGTGCGGCGAGATTGGGTAGAGTTAGTTAAGCCGGAATCTTTCAGCCATGACTTGAGATCCAGGTTGCTCACTAGGGGGAATCGCTCTCGGATTTTTTTCGAATCACATTCGTCGAACAATGCGGCGAAACACGCTAGCAGACTTGTGAACGTTCCCTGGCCGTGGTGTCGCTGTAACGCTTTGAAACCTCCAAAGGCCGACTCCAAGACTTCAGTGCTGCAGGGCAATCGTATGCCGGGTTGCGACAGGACGACAAGTTGATCCTCGTTCGACTGGTAGCATGATATCATTTCATGGACCAGAAATTGTGCCAGCTTCGACTCCGTTGCGCATTTGCTCAACTCAATCCGCAGTAACTCGGTAGCACCAGTAAAAACGCCTTGCTCGTTGGCATAACGCAACATAACGCCGATCACCTGCCGACACTCTCGCCAAACCTGCAAGTCATCGGTGAACTCCGTCAGCCAACCAAGCTTTACGATGAGTCGTTCCGCTTCATTGGAGTTCACTCCAGCGGCAAGCGTCAACTGGTGCTCGACCATGGTGGCCCAATCGATGATCCGATCCACATTCATAAAACGGCACTTCTCTTTCTTTCGTGGCGGCAGCAAATGCTCAAGTTCTGTTTGTTGAATCAGTGCCTTGGTCTTACCGAGATTGGCAGAGAACGCCTTGAAGCGCTCGTCGCCACCGAGCACCTTCTTCAGTAGGTTGCTAACTTTGTGCTTAATGTCGTCCAAATGAACTCCCGTAAATCCCTTGGTTTTCAGCTGTTGAGCCCCTTCGTGCAACTCGCAAGCTCCATCGCTGAGAATCGCAACCGGCGTTCCTATCTGCTCAGCCAGTTGGGTCAGCTGATGCCCCACTTCTTCCTTGTTGCGTGAGTCAGTTGGCAGCACCGCCAGCGGTGTCATGTCCTTGCGCCGCAGCGCTCGGCCCTGGGGGACTTCTGATGAGCGGATCCCCAATACCACTAACACAAACATTTTCCCCAACTGAACACTGTGATCGATCATCCACACCCAATCGTCGGCTCGCTCTACTTGCTGGAGGATAGCAACACCGTTGCGGCAGTTCCAATTTCGAATAATGTCACGCGATGGAACTCGCAGCGGAAGAGCGAAGGCTTTGAAGATGCACTCAAGCACCTTTGGAACAGCACGAAACCCGATGAGTAAACTCAATTGGCAACACAAAGCGATGATTTCAGCGCTGAATTTATGGCTAGGCAAGTTGGACCACTGCGGCAGGGGACGAATCGTCTCAGTGCGAGTCTTGTCTTGCAGACGCCGCCTGGCTATTTCGCTTTCAAGCGCCTGATTATCTTGCTGCAACTTACAAAGCTTTTCCCGCATCTGCTCGTTCATCTCGCGTTGACGTCTCGCGCGATCCCTCCAGCGGTTTCGAGAGTTGTAAAAAGATTGGCAAAGACATCGCAAAGGTGACTTGAAACCTAGGGCAAAGATAGACGATGATAGGGCCACTGTTACGTTCCTTCGTTTCGTGGATTTTGACACTCAACGAATACGTCGGGGCGTAACAGTTTTAAAACCCCAATCTGCCTCAATTTGCCTAAATCAGCAACTTTTCACCATCCCAGCTTCTCCCTACCCGGTTAAGCCAAATCCAATCTCCGGCGAGATCGGCTCCGCTAAAATTAGGCGAGGGGTGGGGAAGATATTGATTAGAGATTGGGGTTAGAAAGCGATGGGTTTTTCGAGCTGAATTTGGCCTCGGATGTCGCGGATTTGGAGGAGGAGGCGCGGGACGGACGTGGACCAGTCGATTTCTATCAGGCCGTAGTTGGGTTGATGGTAGGTTTTGTCCAAGGCACGAAATCGATTCTCTGTGGGGCTGCCGCGCGGATGGAGCTGGTTGAAACTGCTGGACGTCAGTTCGTAGAGGGGGGCTGCTGCTGGACGGTCGAGGATGGACAATTCGGACCAGTGGCGATCGCCGCTGAGCAGCAGCATGTTGTCGGCGTGTGTGCTCTCTAGTAGGTCCAGCAATCGCTGACGCTCGAGCGGCAGGTTGGACCACGTTTCTTGACCAGCGTCCGAGGGCAGGCACTGAATGCTGGAGACGAGCAAGCGTACTTTAGCTGGTTGGCGGAGTTGCTCTTCCAGCCATGTCCACTGGTCGGGACCGAGGAGCGTTTTTTGTGGATCGGAATCCGGCACGTAGGGACCGCCGGTGCGACGTTCGGCGGTCTTGAGCGGCGAGCGGAAGTAGCGAGTGTCGAGCATGATGACTTGCAGACGTTTTTCCGGTGGCCCGAAGACTTGCGCCTGAAAAATTCCCGGTGACGTGCGGCGGCTTGAATCCTTGGGCTCGTCCCAGAAGTCAAAGAACGCGGCTTGCGAAGCTTGACGGAATGCGAAGTCGGCGCCTCCGTCGTTGCGACCGAAGTCGTGATCGTCCCAGGTAGCGAGTACGCGGCTGGCGGCTGTCAGTCGCCGAAACTCCGGTTTGCTGCCGAGCATTTGGTACTTGGCGCGTAGCACGGCCAGATCGTCGGTGTCGGCATAGATGTTGTCACCCAGAAAGAGTAGCAGCTCGGGCCGATCTTCGAGTAGCCTGTCGAAGATGGGCAGTGGTTGGTCATGCTGAATGCAGGATCCAAAGGCAATCCGCGAGATGACTTGTGAGTCGCCGATGGGGCTGAGCTCGATCTCGGTCAAGATGCCGCGGTGATCCGAGGCGATCGCTACGTCCAAGACCTCCGTGCGGATGGAGCGGGCGAGGACTTTGAGTGTTAATGGCAGATGTTTGATCAAGATATAGTCGATTTGTCGCTGGGGCTGTTCGACTGGAATGGTTGCAAATTCGCCTGGCTGTGGCTGGAAGAACCGTTGCCGCAGCAGCTCGAGTACTTGGCTGTCTGGCGTTGCGTTGAGGTCGCCAGCCAGCCAAGTCGGTTGTTGTGGGTCGAACGACAAGGCCAAGTCGTTAATGAACCGGGCCGAGTCGAGGCGTTGGGCTGGATCGGGACGATGGTCCAGATGTGTTGCCAGAAAATTCATGGGCGGTCCGGCAGGAAGTTCGATTTGAGCGTGAAGCAAACCCCGCTGTTCTCCGCCGTTCGTATTGGGCAGCATGTGATTGGTCGAAGACTGGATCGGGAATCGCGATAGGACAGCGTTGCCATACTGGCCGCCTTGGAGTTCGATATTTCCACCGAAGGCAACGTGCATGCCGAGCGACTTGGCCAACGCCTGTGGCTGTTCGACTCTGCCGCTACGCTGCACCGACAGATCGACTTCTTGAAGTGAAACAATGTCCGCGCCTGAGCCGCGGATGACAGCGGCGATCCGCTCGATGTCCTGCTTACCGTCAACGCCCTGGCCGTGATGAATGTTATACGAGAGGACTTTGATTGTCAGTGGCTGCTGGGTCTGCGCCTGACTCCAGCACACGGATTGGTTCAAAAGACCGACTGCGATGGAAAACACAAATGAAAGCAGGCGGATGGGTAATTGAAGGTTGACGTGTTGCGATGGCATGGGCAGGCTGCTTTCTGTACGAACTAAGGGTCATTCCGGCAGTGCGTCTGTACGTCCGGGCTACCTATTTTCCCGAAGCAAAATTTCTGTGGAGGCTTCCGGGCGGATGTGAGATTTTGCTTACACGTCGATTTCTTCGGCATCCTCGGCGCGTTCCATGATAAACCGAAAGCGAGCGGAAGCATCGCGGCCCATGAGATCGGACACCACGCGGTCGGTTTCCAATTGATCGTCGACCTCAACTTGCAACAGTCGTCGTGTGGCGGGATTCAGCGTCGTGTCCCACAGTGTTTTCGGCATCATTTCGCCGAGGCCTTTGAATCGCGTGATTTCCGGTTTGGCGCGTTTGTCGGCTTGTTCCAAGATTTTCGCACGCGCGCTTTCGTCCGCGGCCCAGAATGTTTCTTTGCCGATGTCGATTCGAAACAGGGGCGGTACGGCGATGAAGACGCGTCCGTCGGCGATTAGAGCCGGCATGTGACGATAGAAAAACGTCAGCAGCAGCGTGGTGATGTGATGACCATCCGAATCGGCGTCTGCCAACAGAATCACGCGATCGTAGCGGAGTTTGGCAAGTTCCAAGTGGGAGCCGATGCCGCAGCCGAGGGCGGTTACCAGATCCTGCAACTCCTTGTTCTCCATGACCTTCTTGAGGTTCGCACTCTCTGTGTTCAGCACTTTACCTCGCAGCGGTAAGATGGCTTGGTAGTTGCGATCGCGCCCTTGTTTGGCGCTGCCGCCCGCCGAATCGCCTTCGACGATGAACAGCTCCGACTTGCCCCGGCCCGAAGCCAGGCAATCGCTGAGCTTGCCTGGCAACATGGCACCGCGCGAGGTACTCGATTTCCGCGAGATGGATTCCGAAGCGGCTCGCGAGGCGGCTCGGGCTCGCGAAGCGGCGATGATGCGAGCCACGATGGACTCGGCCACCGAGCGGTTGTTGTTCATCCACTGCTCGAGTCCAGCGCGGATTGCGCCGTCGACGACGGCCTGGACTTCGATGTTATTCAGTCGGTCCTTGGTTTGGCCTTGGAACTGCGGATCTGGAATGAAAATCGAAAGGATTCCCACGATGCCTTCGCGGATATCCTCTGGAGTAAATTTGACTCCGCGAGGCGTCAAGTTGTGGGTTTCGATGAAGTTGCGGATGGCTTTTCCCATGCCCGCTCGAAAGCCGTTTTCATGTGCGCCGCCGTTGGCCGTCGGGATGCCGTTGACATAGGAGCGGACATGTTCATCGGTCGACTCCGTCCACTTCATGGCAATTTCGATTCTCTCGTCGCCGTCTTTGGTGAGCGTGAAGGGTGCGTCATGAATGCTGCGTGCCGAGCGTTCCTCGATTACCTTGCCCAGGTAGTCGATGATACCATTGGCGTGCATGTACGAGTCCTTCTTGCGATTCGGCTCGTCGATGTAAGTAACTTTTACGCCTCGGTGCAGGAAGCTGGTGATTTCTAGACGTTGTCGAATGGTATCCGAATTAAAATCCGTTTTGGGGAAAATAGTCGGGTCGGGAGTGAAAGTGATGGTGGTCCCCGATCCGCGAAAAGTGCCCTTTGCCTTTTGCAGCTTCGTCGTGGGCTTGCCTTGTGAGAACTCCATTTTGAATTGTCCGCCGTCGCGTCGCACGACGGCCACCAGGTGTTTGGAGAGGGCGTTGACCGCCGAGGCACCGACGCCGTGCAATCCGCCGGCGGCTTTGTAGTTTTTGCCTTCGAATTTGCCGCCAGCATGCAGGACCGTCAGCACCATTTCGAGCGCGCTCTTGTTGGTTTTCGAATGCTTATCGACGGGTATGCCACGGCCATTGTCGGCGACCGTGAC
>JBGSJT010000484.1:0-9836 GCA_041741715.1 Pirellulaceae bacterium
GTGCGCTGGAGTCCAGGCTTTAGCCGCCGGTGCGCTGGAGTCCAGGCTTTAGCCGCCGGTGCGCTGGAGTCCAGGCTTTAGCCGCCTTTGGAGAGTTTGAAATGCAAAGGCGCCTAAAGGCTGGACTCCAACGAGCAGCCCACAAATCAATAGGCTCAAAGCGATGCTGTCCAATCTAAAAGTAGCAGCGTGCATTGTATCTCGTAGCGAACTCTACGTGGTACGACTAGTTTCCAAACGGATTGTTTGAATTGCTCGTCGCATTTGAACCACCGAAAGGATCGCTCGAGTTTCCGGCTGGCTTGTCTGCGAACGGATTGTCGATGGGGGCACTCCTGTTGGGACGGGGCGTAGCTGATTTCTTTACTACCGACTGCGGCAATGGCTTCCCCAGTTGCCGAGCCAAATCGGTGAGCATCATTTCGATTTCGGCCTGGGCCGGATCACTGACACTAACCAGCAAAAAGTTTTCATCTAACACATTTACGCTCCACAATTCTTGGCTCCAGCACTCAGGCTGGATCTTGTGTATTTCCTTTTCGATCAACGTGGCGATTCCTGGCCTTTCGAAAACGGAAAGATCGTAGACACGCAAACTCGGGCGTTGATCGAGTTTTTCGCGCGTGCTAACGTGCAGCACGTCCCCTTCCACGCGATAACTTAAAGCCATGGGACGCAAGATGTAGTCGAGCACTTGGCTCAACGGAATGGGTGGCATTTCAAGAGTGACGGGTTCATCCTGGCTAATCCCTTGCTCCTCAAGCGCGGCCCAATCGATTCTGATTGGGGTACGGGTATCATCCGAAATACTCACTAGAACTTGTTGTAGTGGAATACCATTGAACGAAACGTTCGGCAGTTGATTACGGAGCGTCTGCTGGACACGCCCCGCTGCCACAGCGGGCCACGCATGTGCGGGTGTAGCCTCGAAAGGCGGAGTGGATACAGCTGGTACTGTCGAGCCAGCCTGAGCGGGCCGTATTCCGCTTGGCGCGACGACGCTGGCGGCGGGCTCCGTACTTCTGGATTCAGTCGCGATGTTGGTCACTGGTCCTTTGCCGGTCTGCTCTCCCACGGCAGGCATGGCCAACAATAGCGCCAACACGCCAGCGCTTAGGGAGCCCATCAGCAAAGTCAACGATAGTTTGGTAGTCAAAAAACTGGACATAGTTATTTCCTCGACAATTAAGTTGGACACGGAACTTGGAATGTCAACCGACGGGCCATCGGAATAGCAGACCAGTTGCTCCACGATGGGTTCGATCTCCGCAGCCGACGCTTGCTGCGCGGAGATAAACTCGCCAGAAATTGCCACGGCGGCAGAAAAACCAAAGCCACGCCGAAGCATCCGCATGCGTAGTTGCTGCCTACCGCGCCGCAAGCGTCCTTCCACGGTCGATTGGCTCAAATTGCAATTCTGACCAATCTCTGCGGCAGTCTTACCGAGCAAATAGTGCTCGACCAACACGCTGCGATACAATTCTCGAACGCACTGCAATTCTTCATCGAGTACATCGAGTTGAATTTTCTTGGTGACAATTGTCAGTGGCGATTCATCGTCCGCTAACAACTGATCGACCACAAGTTCATCGTTGCTGTTTGCAGTGTATTGCATGGCGCGTTCTCGCTGGGAACGTTCACGGATCCGACGGGCAGTGCGATGAGCAACGCCATGCAACCACGCAGCCAAAGATTCACGACGCCGAATTTTCGCGGCTGACTTCACCAGGATCAAGAACGTGGCTTGAACACCATCCTGAATATCATGTTCGTCTTTCGAATTGCGGCGGACTATTGAGGCGACCAATCCATGGTAGCGTTCCACCAACTCGGCGAGATACTCCGGCTCCCCACCACGTACATACAAACCCAACAGTTCTGCGTCATCCAAGTCGCTGAGGTTGTTCACTACTGTTTTTGAATCCAGTGGTGATGGCATGTTGTTGGAAGCTCCCGACTATTACAAAACTCGCTGCACTCATCAGAATAGTGCAGCGAGTGGACCGGGACTGTCGAAAAAAAAGAAAAATCGCGTACACTTCTCGCTGATTCCCACCTCTCACTCCTACGGCTGTTGCCTTTCTTTCGCGGTCTCTGTGCTCTTTCGAGGCTAACCGACAGTCATGGCCACGAAAGAGCACAAAGCGCGTAAAGAGTTTTGTAACTGTTCACGGTAAGCGCGGGAATTGAGACAAAGTAGAACCGTTGTCTCAATGGTTCACCGCTTCGGATTGCTTAACCCGGTCAAAATCCTGAACAATTGGGGACAATTGTTCTACTCTTAGGCGATTTCGGGGACCGCGTAGGGTGCGCGGTACTCGCGTTTGAGGAACGAATTGGCTTTCGCTGCCCCCTCTCCAGTGAATTTACCTTCGTCTACGTTGAACTCTAAGATCGGACTCAAACTCAGTTCGGTCATTGGTACTTCATGAGCCGCGAGGTGCTGGGCCATATCGTCGTGCAGAGCGCCCCATAGCGGTAGCTCCTTGGCCAAGGCCGCAGCCGCGTCGGGCGTGTAGCGCTCGCCAGCGCGAAAAGCAATGTTGGCTAGATTGCACCAACCGGTGGAGTAATTACCCACCTCGACGTCGGTATTCAAGGCACTGACATCGCGACTACGCACACACTCGATAAAGTTCTCTTGATGCAACTTGCCACCGCTGTTCCCCTTAAACTCGCGGATCAGTTTGCCAGCCTTGTCATAGGCGGCCGCCTTACCGCGTTGTCCTTCAAAACGACCACCTTCGCAATAAGCGATATAGCCGCTACCGGGACCGGGATGCTCGGGAGATTTTTTCTTTTCGTTCTTGTTGGAGGGGAGATTCGACAGACCAATCACAGTTGGGATTTCGCCGGTGTCGAAGTAGACGAAATGCACGTTGGGGGTTTCACCGGCATCGTTCCATGCGACGCGACCACCCGCAGCCATGATTCGCGATGGAAGTTTGACTTTGTCTTGGAAAATATTGTTGCGGGCGTCGTCCAGCACATGCACACCCCAATTCCCCATTTCACCCGAACCGGTATTAAAATCCCAGTGCCAATCGTATTGGAGATTGTCGCGGAAGATCGGTTTGTCTTGAGCTGGCCCCAACCATATATCGTACTCGACCGATTTTTCGATCTGGAGCGGTTCACTGCGGCGACCAATCGGCTCACGGACGCCGTAGCGATTGACGCGGCAGCTGAGAATCTTTCCAAGTCCCTTTTCTTCATGCAGAAACTTTTTGATTTCAGCTTGCATAGGATCGGAGCGCTGCTGCGTGCCAACTTGGCAAATACGATTGTACTTGCGAGCCGCTTTCACCGTTTGATCCCCTTCCCACTGCGAATGAGAGAGTGGTTTTTCGACGTAGACATCCTTGCCCGCTTGCATGGCCCAGATCGACGCCAAGCAGTGCCAATGATTGCAGGTGGCAACTACGACCGCATCGACCTGGTCGTCTTCCAACAATTCGCGAACATCAGAAAATGTTTTGGCCTTTGGAAAAATCCGGCTCTTCTCGTAGACGCGAGCACCATCGGGATCGCACAAGGCCGTGATAGCCACGCCGGTCGTTTCGCTCAGGACCCGCATATGCTCACCGGCTCGACCGCCACAACTCACAAAGCCGATTCGAATTTCATCATTGGCCATAGCCCGCGCTGCTGAGTTTGGAAAGGTCCAGACCGCGCCAGCGGCGGCTGCGGTTCCAAGTAACGTTCTGCGATTGAGTTGTTTTGTCATGATTGTGATCCCTAAGTTTTCTGTGGTGAGAGGTTACCACTATACCATGCAATCGAGCGACGTGCCTGCGGCAATTGGTGCCGCGACTGTCAAGAAATGGAGTCGGAATGATGTTTGCCCGCGAATAACGCGAATGGGCGCGAATAGAGTGGTGCAATCTCCGTTCAGGTCTGATGGTTTTGTGATCGAAAGAAGACACTTCTCGCTGATCGCCACCATACTCGTAGCGCGAAATTAGTAAAAGCTAACTGTTGCTTGCATTTTCGTGCTCGTGCTCGTGCTCGTGCTCGATTCAAATCAAATCAAATCAAATCAAATCGAGCACGAGCACGAGTACGAGTACGATTAACTGGGGAGAATGGTGGTGCTCAGCGAGAAGTGTCGAAAAATCTTTATGATGAGACGCTGCCAACCGATTGAAACTTGTTTATGCTACTTCGTGCTTGGATTGATCGCAAATTGGTTCTTATTCGCGTAGCTGCTGTGAGTTTTTTCAAACTTAAACTCGAACTGAAACTTAAACCTGAACTATCGGCACATAGCCGAAGTTCGAGTTTGATTAGCAACAATCGCGAAGCGATGACAGACGTGAAGCTCCAACACCCTATGGTACACCTCCCAGCATGACTCCCCCACGCGAACAATGGATGGGGCGGTTGCAGATCTTCCTGGCGGCGGTGCTGTGGAGCACGAGTGGTTTTTTTGCGAAGGCACCCTGGTTTGATGCTTGGCCAGAGGACGTTCGCGGCTTGATGCTCGCGTTCTGGCGGAGCTTGTTCGCCATGCTCGTATTGTTGCCGCTGATTCGGCGCCCTTCATGGCAATGGCCGATGTTGCCGATGCTGATCTGCTTTCCATTGATGGTCTGGTCTTTTATGTCAGCGATGGTGCATGGTCCAGCCGCCAACGCAATTTGGCTACAGTACTTGGCACCGGGCTGGGTGTTAATCGGTGGAGTGTTTTGGCTGAAAGAAAAAGTTTCTGCGGCAGATGTGCGGATGTTCCTGTTCTGCCTGGGGGGCGTGTTGCTTATCCTACTGATGGAAATGTGGAGCGGCAGTGCGCTGTACGCCACGGCTATGGGAATTATTTCGGGACTGGCCTTCGCCGTGGTGGTCATCTCCATGCGGATGCTGGGAGGGGCCGACGCGGTATGGTTGATCACGCTCAATCATGCGGCAACGGCGATCGTCTTGTCCCCCTGGGTCTGGTCGAGAACAGAACAAGTGCCAGTGTCAAGCTATGTGGCGTTGGGACTGTTTGGTGTATTTCAGATGTCGGTCCCCTACATTCTGTTTGCGCGTGGCTTGCGGACGACCCCCGGTCCCGAAGCATCGGTGCTAAGTTTGATCGAACCAATTCTGGTGCCGCTGTGGGTCTATATGGCTTGGAGCGGGCACCCCAGCTACGAAGCGCCGCAGTGGTGGACGTGGGCGGGCGGTGGTTTGATCTTGATAGGCTTGCTCAGTCGTTACGCACCACCCCTGATACGTTCGTTGCGTTGATGTCGCGACAGTCATTTGTCGATCGATCATCAATCCTTGTTCGGCAATCATCAATCAAATCTCCATCGGCTAAGCATCGTTCGAGAGGTAACTGTCGCCGCTAAGTTTAAGTCGCGACAGTTATTTCCCGCTCGATGCTAAACGGATTAGTTGGCCGACGCTATGGTGAGTCGGGGATGGGGAGTTTCTTGGGGGCGATGCCGGGGACGAAGAGCAAATCGGCCACTGCAAAGTCGCGGGGGGTTGCGTCGCGGAGAGGGAGCTTAGGGAAATTTGCGTCTTGCCAGCGCACTCGCGATTCGTTCCCGCGCTCGGCCAACCAGCCATTGGTGGAAGCTTCGACAAATCCAAAGGCGGCAATCTTTTGCGTTCCTTGAAAGGCTTGGCATAGTTCTTCGATGCTCGCGTCGTAAAGATTGTTCATTCCCTGCAACAACAACAGGTTGAAATTGCCCAACAAGCTTTGTCGCGGAGCTCCGTTGATCTCGATATGTGGCACTTGGGGACGCGACCAATAGATGCAGCTTTGACTGGTGCGCAATAAACCCACCAATGGCGTGCCGTCACCAGTGTAATTAAGGGTGGCGAAGGCTTGTTCGCTGGCCAGTGTCGATTGGTCGCATAGCATACGGACAAAACGCTGCGGTTGGGGTTCGCCGGTTGGCGCATGCAACTCCAATACGGTCCCGTTGATCGCGGCGAGTGTGTTGGTAAAGCTCAAGTCAACACGGTCGTTTACGTTGGCATCGGTAATGTTCAATCGAACCATCGACGTGTCGCCGCGAAAAACGCTCATTGCGGTGCGAATCACAATCGAATCGCTAGGGACCGAAGTGGACGGCGCGTTAGCGCTGTTCGAGAAACCCGCTGTCGCACCAGACGACGCCAGACTAGCTTGACGTGGGCGAGTTACACTAGTCGGGCTGAGCGCATCGTTGCATGAGAAGATGTAGACCGCATTGCTCGACGAGAGATCGCGAACGGTAACCGTGCAGCTTTCCAAATCAAGTTGCGATGAGCCACGCATGGCAAATAGACCTTGCCGTTGGAGCGAGACTTTGTCGGGTATCCGGGCTTCGAAGGCGATGCCACGCAATTTGAGTTTACTATCATACAGGTTCACTGCGCCGTTTGTCTCATTACTGGCTAACATTAACTCCTCGGCCACTTCGATCACAGCCCCAGCGCTAGTTCCACTGACGATTCGCAAATTGAGTCCGCTGACCTCGAGAGCTCGACGCAGGACAACGCGTCCACGAACTTCAATCTCATACGAACCGTCCATCTCAGCGGGGACATCATAGTCGAGTCGTTGAACCGCGCTGGCCAAGCTACTTTCCCAACGCTCGGGAGAGACATCGGTTGGCTGTTCGGCACAGACGACCAGCCCACGCGAGGCTATCTTCACTGAAGGGCTAGTAGAGACAGCGGAGCTAGGAGAGACCGACGCCTGTGATGTGGGGGACTGCGATGTGGGAGGAAGGGGATTGAGCGTTTCAGCGCTGGGCAACTTAGCTGGGCTGAGCGATGGTAAATCGCTAATTGGGAGTCTCGGAGAATTCAACGGTGAGTCGCTGACGACTGTGCTGTTGGCTAAAGTCTGGGGAACCAAATATGTGTCGGATTGAGTGGTGACCAGGGGGGCTGGAGCGACACTGGAAACCGATTGCGATGTAGCGGAATTCGAATCTGAGAGCGCTTCGGCGGAGGGGGCTGGGAAATTTAATTCACTGATTTCGAAGGCATTGGAAAGTTTCTCCACGCTCGCCAACCAGAGTGTACTCCCCAGCAAGAAGGCTACGGCCACCAACCAAGGCAAATTGGTTTCGATCAAAGAGTGTTGTGCAATACTCGGCGTGACCAGCACGGTCCCCGTGGATTGACTGCGCGGTAGATCCTCCACTTCGGCCAGCAAAGCTAGATCGCTGATTAATTCTGCCGGGGTTTGATAGCGATCCGTGGGTCGCTTGGCCATGAGCTTCATCGTGATTTCAAACAGTTCATCGCTCAAATCATCGCGCCAACCGCGTGGATCGGGTGGTGCCTGACTACCATGGCTGAGCAGCTTCTGCAACGCAGTCCCTTCAGGGAACGGAGGATTGCCGGTCAGCATGTAGAAGAGTGTACAGCCCAGCGAGTAGAGGTCGCTGCGGACATCGGCATCGCGCGGATTGCGTGCCTGCTCAGGTGATATGTAGTCGAAGGTTCCAAGGGTCACGCCGCTGGCTGTTTCATCGGCCGTCGACTTATCCAGGGCAGTGTTGCGCGCCAATCCCATATCAACGACTTTAGCCGCCCCCGTAGCGGTGACCAACACGTTAGATGGTTTGATGTCGCGATGCACCACTGCGCGCTCATAAGCATGCTGTAGGGCTTCGGCGACTTGGCGTGTGTAGAAAACGGCGTCATCGACTCCCAACGCCCCTTCCATGTCGACCAAGTCGCGGATGTTCACGCCATCAATAAACTCAAAAACGATATAGTTCCACTGCTCGGCTTCACCCACGTAATAAACGCGAGCGATGTTGGGGTGGTCGAGCTTGGCGGCCGCTTGTGCTTCCAAGCGAAAGCGACGCAAGGTTTCGGGATCGCGTTTGGCCGCCGGGATGACCTTGATCGCCACCACACGGTCGAGACGCAAATCGCGTCCGCGGAAGACCGCCCCCATGCCACCTCCACCGATCATCTGCTCAACGGCAAAGTGATCCAATTGGCGACCTTCCAACATGCTCGCCAACTCAGACAGGGGCATCGAGCGATAGAACTCTTCGGGTGCCGCCACGGGACGCTGGCTGATGACCGTTCGATCCCCTTCGCCACCCTCGACTTGTGAATCACCGTAGTTCGAGTCTGCGTTGTGCGTCAGTTGAGAATGCGGAACGTAGGCGATCGTCCCTGAGGAAGTCGACAACTCTGCGGCAGGCGACGGCCGCGACTTCAGTGGTGCAGCTCCCATAGAGCGCGAGGAACCCTCGCGGCGCGCGGCATCCCCAGAGCGCACGGGGGCCGCGCCGTGCTGAGAATTCGATCCGTCATCACCGGGACTCTGCATCGCGCGCACGTCAGTGAAAGAGAAACGTAGAAAAGATGTAGGTGACTCTTAGAATAGATGCCCCGCTCCGATTGGTCAAACTCGCACCCCCTATTTGGGTTGCTGGACCTGAATATTTTGGCCTACGACACGAACGCGATATTTTTCGACTCCAATCTTGGGATTGTCGAGCCAAGTGCCATCATCGATCGAGAATCGCCAATGATGCCAGGGACAGGCTACTGTGCAGCCGTCGATGTAACCCTCCGCCAACGAAGCACCTTGATGGGGGCAAAAATCATCGATCGCAAAGTATTTCCCGTCGTGCAAGAAGACCGCCACCATGCACTTTCCGACTGGAAACGCCCGCCCTGCCCCCTCCGGTATCTCGCCAACTTGAGCGACAGTGACGTAGGGTGGCTCCAGTGGCTCATCGGGAAATAGCGGAAGTGGGTCTGTGTCAGACATGACATGGTTCAACGGCAAAAGGTTCAACGGCAAAAAGATATGTGGCAAACGGATGCTGCTCTCGATAATATCCTTCTGGCTGATGGCCAGGAGTGCAACGACTTAGCATCGTTCGGAAAATAAATGTCGTAGCTACGTTCGCCAGAACGCTACGTTCGCCAGAACGTAGACTCCTTACGGTCTGGCGACCGCAGCTACGGTTTAAGCCCCGACACTTATTTCCTGCTCGATGCGTACCGGGCGGAAAGATTATAGCGGGACGATGCAAATTAGTGCTAGGAAATTAAGGTAACCGTTCACGGCTTTTAGCGTTGAACGGTTGGGTTCTTAATTTTAGTCGTACTCTTAATCCTAATCTTTCCGGTAGCGGTATGCTTGAGTCGAATTCTTCAAATGCATATGGCGCGTTAGGTTTTCTAAGGCATGGCAGGGCAAAAAGAATCGCTGTGAGCGAAGATCACTCGATACTCAAAAGCAAGGCCTCGATAGACCATCAGTCCTACCGAGGCCAAGCGAAGCATTCTTCCCGCCCTGACTTGGCTGTCCCTTGGTAGGCATGCTCCTCAGCAGAGCTTACCACCCCTTACTGGGCATACTCGGAGTTCCTCGACCGCGTCTATATCCTCGGACCTATGCAGAGGGTTGCAGGAAACTTCCTCATGACCATGAAGGAGTATCCGCCCAGCCAGTCTCCCGGATCCTTCAACCTGGAAGGAATCCAGAAGAAAATCGAAGCCTCCATGGGCGGTCGCTAATCGTCGCTAACAGCTGAATCCAAATAGGCCGCCGTCCGTGAGGGCGGCGGCTTCCGTTGTTCCCTCACCATGAAGAGACCAGCCATTGAAACTCTTTATCTTATTCTTTATTGCCGCACTCGGGGCACTCTCGTGCGATTCGTTAGCCCAGACGGTGCAAAACAGCCAGCCGGATCGCACGGTCATGCCGCTCGCCGAACCCAAATTCAAGGGCATCATCGGTGAGACCTACAAGGACTCCACTGCGGCCTGGCCGTTTGACCGCTGGCCGACAGGTATGGGCTTCGAGTATTTCTACGGCTTCATCGGTGGAGAAACGCACCAGTATTATCCGGTGCTCTTCGAGAACA
>JBGSJT010000485.1:0-2738 GCA_041741715.1 Pirellulaceae bacterium
CCTTGCTGGTGGATCTGCCAGCCGCGGACAAGTTCCTGTTCGAGTGCATTCATGCCAGTCGTGTTTAACCGCGTGGGCCACGCCCTGCGCTGAATTTGTTTTGGATCAAGCGGACAATAAGTGGGATAGGCTTCCAGCCTGTCATGTCGGAATCGACAGGCTGGAAGCCTATCCCACGTTCAGAATCGGGCAGCAATTTTCCGCACGATCCTTGGCTGAAGTATACGCGGGGCGTTGCCCACGCGGTTAAACGGTTAAACAAAAAACCTCTGGCCAAACGTGTGTCTGGCCAGAGGTTGCGAGTACGGTTTGCACCGATATTTCAAAGCGTTCGTGGCTGTATTGCCCTGGCAAGCCAACATTGCTCTGGCAAGCCAACGCGGTGGTCGACTTGCCAGCCGGCGCTTTTAGTCGAGGAAGCCGACGAGATCTTGGCTGCGACTGGGCTGCTGGAGCTTGCGTACCGCTTTGGCTTCGATCTGGCGAATACGCTCCCTGGTCACTTTGAAGATATGGCCCACTTCCTCCAGCGTGTAGCTGTAGCCGTCGCCCAGACCATATCGCAACTTGATGATCTCGCGTTCGCGGTAACTTAGCGTTTTCAACACGTGGGTGATACGATCGCGGAGCATCTCTTGTCCTGCACCAATGGCGGGACTCTCTGCTGTTCCGTCGGGTAGCAGGTCTCCAAACTGACTGTCTTCGCTGTTGCCAACAGGCCGATCAAGACTGATCGGATAGCGGCTCATCGCTAGGACGCGCCGGGCTTCCTCGATGGTCGTTTCCGCCCGTCGAGCCGTTTCTTCTAATGTCGGTTCGCGGCCAAGTTCCTGTAGTAGCTGGCGGGAAACGTTCCGCACGCGGGACATCGTTTCGACCATATGCACCGGGATGCGAATCGTACGGCTTTGGTCGGCCACGGCTCGCGTGATCGCTTGACGAATCCACCAAGTGGCATAAGTACAGAACTTGAATCCACGTCGGTACTCGAATTTATCGACGGCCCGCATCAAGCCTGCGTTGCCTTCTTGGATCAAATCCAGGAAGCTCAATCCGCGATTGCGATATTTCTTCGCAATCGAGACGACTAGGCGCAGGTTGCCCTCGGACAACTGTTTTTTCGCCCGTTGGTACTCAAAGAATACGTCCCGCACCATCCGCACGCGGTTTCGCAGGCTGGATGGAGTTTCTTGGGTAGCGATCAATAGTTCGCGATATTCTTTGAGCAATTCCGTGCGCTGGGCAGCCGAGGCGCGGTCGCCTTCGAGTCGATCGATTTCGGCGCGGAGGTCGTCGATACGACGACTGAACTTTGCCAGGTCGAGAATTCTAGGTTCCAGCCGTTGAGTTCTTAGCCCGAGTTCTTCGACCAGCCGGACCGCCTTGCGACGACGACGAGCCAACGCGGCCCAAGCTTCATTGCGTCGCGCCACGCCATGGGAATGGCTCAGCGCGATCCTGTAATCTCTAGCATTCCGCCGCAGCAGAACATCTAGAGTTTTCAAGTTATGCGGCAACCGGCCAAGGATTTGTTCCTTTTCCAAGCGATCGGTCACCGAGACTTGTACCGTGCGATCGAAGGGTAGCTCGCCAACATGAACTCGTTTAAGAATCTTGTAAGCAAACTGCATTACGTAGTCGCACTCGAGCAGCTTCGTTCTGAATCGTCGTCGCGTTACTTCAATAGCTTTGGCAAGGCGAATCTCTTCATCTCTGGTCAACAGAGGGATTTCACCCATTTGCGTCTGGTACATGCGAACCGGATCGTCAGACCATGTTTCCGCCTCTTCTTCGGCAGCGGCTAACAGCTCCTCGTCACTTTCTAGCTGAACTTCACCCTCAGCGGCTAACCCGTCGTCCTCGGGCAACGCATCCGTAGTCGAGTCATCGTCCTCGATGGGCAGTTTCTGAAAACTGTCGAGATCATCCTCGGTGCTACGTGGGGTGTCGTCATCGAATTCGTCCAGCAATACGTCGAACAAGGCGATACTCCTAAATGTGCCAAAATGACCGAGTTGCATCGTCTACGACGGTTATCGTAGATCCAAGGAGACACAGCAGTAGTCGGCGGTCAATACGAATCACTTGTAACTCTACCACTTACTGTAGGCTCTTCTCGAACAACAAAGCAAATTGTAAAAGGTTGCGATTAGGCAAAATGAACTGGCCCAATGTTTGACCCGTCAGAACTGCGCAACCCATACGCACGCTGGGCATCGTCACGACTGCGCCCGCAGAGCAGTACTGCGTCGATAGGGGTGACAAAGCCAAATGTTTGAATAAAACAATGGAATCAGGTTGCTACGGCTATGACCGGTCTCGTCCGCCGGAACCGTCGCTTTCAGAGCAGCATCTTAGTTTGGCCGGGCTCGAAAGCCGCCGCTAATTGCGTGATCCAATTGCAAGTTTCCGACGTAATGACCCTATTGCTTGATTGCTAAACGTGGAGCAACTCGCCATGATGTTGGTTTATCCAAAGGATGTTTGACATCGTTGTTGAGTTGTCGCGTTGTAGTTGCTGTGCTTAGCAAAGCCTTCGTCCGGCAGGCACGCCCGTGCATCAGCACGAACGCTGGCGGAAGCCGGATGATACCCAGAGACACCCAATGTGCCATCGAATCATCAACCAGGAGGATTGGTTGGAAGCCCAATGTGAATTATCACTCGCCGTCATTAAGAAATGACCGGTCATGCCTAAGGCTTACTTTGTCCCCGTGTTCCACCAGCCAAGTCTTGCG
>JBGSJT010000486.1:0-23908 GCA_041741715.1 Pirellulaceae bacterium
TGAGTTTAATTCTGATTGGCAGCGGAATTGCCTGGCTCAACTGGGGCCAAAACCATTTGAGGGAATCAGTTGCGGAGGGTCAAAAGAAGACCGCCGAGCAGATCGTGGTGAGTGGTCAAAAGACGAAACAAGAGGTGACGGAGGTACTAGAGAAGGCGGTCAAGGAGCTAAAGAATCCAGAGGCGCTGGCAGAGAGTATTCGCCGGGAAATCCAAGCTACTGCCAAACAAAAAATTGATGCGCTGAGTGACGACCATGAGCGTGTAGAAAAGATCTCGGAGATAGAGAAAGGGCGTGATCAGGCAATCCGCAGCGTGAGCGGCCTGATCGAAAGGATTCAATGGCAGTTGAAGAATGGGGCTGGACCCGTTTATATCAAGGCCGCTGACCTATTGCAGACCCAAGGGATCGATGAAGCGCTGGCTTATCTACAGAGTTGCCGTCCAGCGACACTCGAAGAGGCTGGGAAGCACGCCGCGCAAGCGAAATTAACTCAAGCCGATGCTGTAACCGAAAAGCAACTACGCAACCAGACTTTACTGGCTGTGACTCTTGAAGCGGATTTACTTGAATCCAAATTGCAATGGGCATCCTCGCTGACACTTCGCAATCAAATCGCCGATATCGCTCCCGATTGGTATGAAGCCAGGAACGGGCTTGGACAATTGTATTCTGGTCTGGCGCGCTTTCCAGAAGCCGAACAACACTTGAGAGCGGCCTTGAAAATCGCTGAGAAAACGGGTGATGAAGCCGCGGCTCTGAACAATTTGGCTATTTTGCTTAGTAACACCAACCGACTCGCTGAGGCCGAATCGTTGTATCGCCGCGCGCTAGCAATCGACGAGCAACTGCTGGCCTTCGACACGCCTAATTTCGCGATCCACTGCGGAAACCTTGCGCTACTATTGAAGTCTACAAATCGGTTCTCGGAGGCTGAGCGACTTTACCGCAGATCTTTCGCCATTTTTGAAAAAACTTACGGCACGCAGCACGTTCACGTTGCGACCTGCCTCGTAAACTTGGCGAGCCTACTGAGCACAACTAATCGTCTTGGGGAGTCCGAGTTGATGCTACGCCGCGCGCTGGCGATCGATGAGCATTTGTTGGGTTCGAATCACCCCAACGTCGCCATCGATCTGGTTCATCTGACGACGTTGCTCCAAAATACAAGTCGACTGTCGGAAGCGGAGCCACTCATACGCCGGGCGATTGTCATTAATGAGCTATCCTATGGACCGGCGCACTCTAGGGTCGCTGACAGCGTGTCAACTTTAGCCAATTTGCTCTTTGCAAAACGTTATTATTTTGAGGCCGAATCGCTGTACCGCCGCGCGCTACTGATCAACGAACTCGTCTTCGGACCTGCGCATCCTCTCGTGGCCATAGATCTAGGCCGCCTCGCGCAGTCGCTTCGAGGAATGAATCGTTTAGCGGAAGCCGAGCCGCTCATGCGGCGTTCAGTCGCGATTTATGAACATGCTAATGGCAGCGAACATACGACTGTCACCATTGCCTTGGGCAACTTGGCGGAATTGCTCCGAGCTACGAACCGAAAAACGGAGGCAGAACCGCTGATTCGCAGCGCGCTGAGAAGCCAGGAGAAGTTATTTGGTTCCGAGCATCCAGACGTTGCAAGGTCCCTGTGGTTACTGGCAGCCCTGCTGCGCGAGACCGATCGCTTGAAGGATGCGATCATCCTGCAGCGCCGAGCGCTGGCCAACTATCGGCTTTTCCAATTGCGAACCGGCTACGAGCATCCGTCTTGGAAAAATGCGTTGGGGCAGTACCGCGACATGCTTACCGAATCAAAACTTCCCGCCGAGACAATCAGCGAGATCCTCCTGGAAGTAACAACGACGCAGGAACCGTTGACGCCGATTACAGCGGAGGTCGAAAGGCTACTTGGACCTACGCCAAGCGTCGCCGAAGTCTTGCAACGACTTGATCAACAATACAAAGAGGAGAACAAACCAGAGATCTATTTTCTCGGCATAGATCAGCCGCTTGCTCCTCACCTTGATCAATGGCTCGCCCCCAGCGCTGAGAGGCTAAATGCCGATGGCGTCAGCTATTTCCGTCCTGGCACTGAGGCTTTGGCGATCATGTTTCATGACGATGCAATCCGGCTATACGAGCAGCAGGGGGGGAATCAAGACGCCAAATTATTGACTCAGGTAAACCGGGCTGCCGCTCTTCGCGAGCTGGGCGACTTTGAAGGCGCGCGAGATGCATTGCGCGGGCTGCTGCACGAAATAGAAGAGGGGACTGAAAGTTCAGCTCTAACGAAAGGCCTCGCGCACTACCAGTTGGGGTTTTGCGAGTGGCGATTGGGCGACAACGATGCCGCCAAACGCGAGGCTGATGCGGCGCTTGTTGCCTATGGAGACGACGCTAAACTTGCGACGTCTAGGAGTCACACCGAGCAACTGCTCGTGGACATCAAAAACGGCACGCCGCCGAGGCCACGGCCAACGCTCGATCCACAAGTGGCCCTCGAAGCGGCGAGGTTGTCCTACACCGCCCGCAAGGCCTTGGCGACACTTTCGTTGAAAGAAAGCGCGTTGCCGCTACTGGATCAAATGCTTGGGCGAGCCGGTTCAACCAGCGACGTCCTCGCTGCGCTCGATCTTCAATACCGCAAAGCAGGCAAGCCCGAAATATGGTTTCTTCCGCTCGATCAACCCTTTGCGCCGCACCTGGAAGAAATCCTCGGGCCACTGCCTCCACTAACGACTCCCGATCAAAAGTAAACTTGCGAGATGGAATTACCGCTAATGCGTGCTATTTGGATTGTTGCGTTTTCAGGATATCTATCGAGTTCGGATACTGAGCATTCAGTTCAGGCCTCGGGCGATTTCAGCGCAGCCGTGCGGTGTGCGTTGCATGAGTTTCTGCGCCATGCTCAATCTTTAGATGGTAGTTTGGAGTTGATAACCAGCGCTGCCGAAGGTGCTGACCAGATCGCGATTGGGGTGGCGGAATCGCTGGGGCTGTCGATTCACATCATCCTCCCGATGCCTATTGCGGAATTCGCTGTCGACTTCCAAGATCGACCCCAAGCCTGGGACCTGACGCTGGCTGCGATAGCTAAAGCCGGTGGGCTCGTAGGGCTTGGCGATGAATTTGTTTCTGCCATGTGTACATTGGGAGAACGCGGACTGCGGACGCTAGATTGGCCGCCATTGCCCGTGCCCGGTTGGACTTTTCGCGTCTCCAGTGGTTGCCATGAACGCGATAACTGTTATCACGATTGTCGCACGCAAATGCTGGAAGCCGCTGACGCATTAATTACAATTGAAAACACTGAACCGCAGAATAATCTCGATCCGCGCGGGACCGTCGATGTGGTGGAACAAGCCAAGGCGCGCGGATTGGCTGTCGCGTTCTGCAATACAACAGACCGCGCGGCAGTCAACATTCAATGGCATACCGAACCTTGGCAAGCCGATCCGATCATGAGTTCCATTGGTTCCGCCATCGCTGGCGGAAAGTGTCTCAGTCAAACCACTGAGCCCTTGAGTGACATCTTTGCCGCTTTGGACGAACGAGCACTTCAAACGGGTGGCCGCTTAAAGCATCATGTCACCACGGTGATCGGTTTGCAGTTCTCAGCGACAATTCTCGCGGCAATTAACTCTGCATTGCTGCTCCCCAGGGTGTCGCGTGATTTGACTGGCATCGAGTCTCAGTGGGATCCCATACGAATCGGAGCTCAGATTCTATTTGGTTTGGAATTCGTATTCGTGCTCGTTGCATTATTCATTGGAGTGAATTCCCGTTGGAGCAAATTGAAGTCCACTTGGCGGCAAACCAGGTTTGCCGCCGAAGTGCTACGAAGTCTACAACACGCTCGAAACTTCATTGACCCCCTCTATCCAATAGTTTCGCGGCGCGATCAAAGTTGGCATCGCTTTGCATTGTCGAGTGGGTTGTTGGCCAGGCGTAGTGGCGACGGGAAAGCACTCAACTGGGAAGAGGCCAAAGAGCATTACCATCGCCACCGCATCGAGCATCAGTGTCAAGCTTATTTTCAAAAGCAACTCGTCGCTGCGTCCAAATTGTCGGCAGTTTGCGGTAATATTGCGATGTGGTCTGGCGCCATTGCCCCCATTGGATTGATGTGCGCCTGGTATGTGAAGTTTGTGCAGCCACCTTGGCTGGCGACCGACCTGTGGAGCGCATTCTTGGTCAGATTCTTGCCGATTTTGCTACCATTGTTGGCTGGTACGGCTACTTCGTTGCGAGTTGTCACGGATGCCGGTCGACGGGCCGAACGCTATAAAACGCAGGCCAACCGGTTACAAGCACTAAGCAATTTGTTTCCCGTCCTACAGACCCCATACTCCATTCGTCGCGCGGTCACTTTGACGGAGGAGATTCTGTTGGATGAATTGGTTGAATGGCACGCCGCCAGTAAGAACACAGGCAAGTAGGATGCAGGACTTCCAATTAAATTTAGATAAAGTATTCATCATGAGACGCTATGCTGGTTACCATCCACTGATCGTGTCAATTCTTATATTAGTCACAACTCCACTCACTGCGGCGACAAGTGAGCTAGCTTCCGCGGTCGAGCAACAATTGGCGTATCAAGCAGAACGTTGCTTGCGACAGGGAGCCGATCCCAATGAACTGTTCGAGGGCGAACCGCTTTTGAAGCGCGCGGCTAAGAGCGGAAATTTTGAACTATGCCGTGTGCTGCTAGTGCATGGTGCCGATGCCCACATCGACGTAGACCTGGGGGACGCATTCTTGACGCTACGGCATACGGAGAATCGCGAACAACTGGCTCTTGAGCTATTGTTACGGACTTATCGATTTTTGCAGGACAACGCGCGGGCGGCCAATCGACAGAAGCCTGCTCGACCAGGGCTTGTGATTTTGGCGGAGCCTACAGTTGACTACACTCATCCCCTCATTGCCCCTCACTACCTGATTAACGCCAAGGAGCGGGACGGACGCAGTAACTTCGACGATGACGGCGATGGATTTACAGACAACATCTATGGCTGGGGCATGGTAGCCGATCGACCTCATGAGGTTAATCACTGGCAACATCAATTGTTCAGTGATGATGCCGCGCTGATTGGTGAGTTGGTCGAGCTCCACAATCGCACCGAGCGCGGTGAATTGTCCCGGCTCGACCCGGCGGTTACTAAACTGCATACCTCGTTTCGCAATCCCATTGCGGCGTTGTTTGGGGCGAGCTATGGATTCACCGACGCGAAATTCCTAGACAATATTGTGGAACTGTCTCATGGCTCGCACGTGGCCGGGATTGTTATCGCGGCTAGCGCTGGCCAAGCCCAGTTGCACACACTTTCGTGGGAGAACTTCGGTCCTTACTCGCGGGACGTCTTGGGGTATCCACCGGTCACCGATGGCGACCCGGAGAAATGGCTGTTGGCCGTGAGAAAACATCGCTTTCCACGCTTGATCGCCATTGGTCAACGTTGCAGCGACTACTTGCGAGCCGTGGATTCAAGCGTGGTCAATGCCAGTTTTGGTATCAGCTTCGAGAACATGGTTGATAGGGCACTCTCCGTCGTTGGCGAAATGCGCGACTTTGACGCGACTTTGAGCACGGAGACAGTCACGCTGCTGGCCAACGAAATGTATGCTTACGACACCATTCCATATTTGATTGCAGTCGCTGAGAATCCAGAAATATTGTTTGTCGCGGCGGCAGGAAACGACCGCCACAATGTCGACGCCAGTTTTGACGCGCCCGCTTTTCTGTCGCGCCTATTTCCGAACGTGATCTCTGTTGCTGCCGTTCGCACCAACAATGAATTGGCCAGTTTTTCCAATTTCGGACGCAACTCGATCACCGTCGCCGCGCCCGGTGAGAATATCGAATCGATGGGTATCGCCAACACAAGCCTGATCATGAGTGGAACCAGCATGTCAGCCCCTGCTGTTGCGGGATTCACCGCCGGCTATCGAGTCGCACACGCAGACTGCGATGCCAGCCAGCTTGCCCGTTTAATCGAACTCGGGGCAACTCGTCCCGACGGTCAGCCAGTGTTGCCAGTTTCGTCAGGAGGAACTCTCGATGAATCACAAGTCAAAGCGCTACATGCGAGCGAATCGGGGGCGTTGGCTGACATGGCGTGGCGACTGATCGAATCCAATCCGCAAAGTCGTCCGGAAGTTTGGGCAGACGCAATTGAACTTCTTGAGGCACTTTCAAAAGAACAGATCGATGGTATCTCACTGGCATGGGCTCGAGCTGTGACTTTCGATCAAGTTGGGATGGGCCGCCAAGCGCTGTCCGACATCGATCGGGCAATGGCGCTCGACTCGGCTCGTCCCGAACTTTGGTTTAGCAAGTCCTTGATTCTTTCGCGAATGCATGAACACGCCCCGCTGCTACGGACCGTACGAGATTTTCAAAAGCGTTTTGCAGCATCCACCGACGAGGATACCCTGTCTTTCCGCCGCGACATCTTAGCATTGGGGATTGCGACTGCGATTGAGGAACAAGAAACCAGTGACTTAGCGGACTGGAGTTCAAGCTATCGGTCGGCAGTCGCCGCCGTAGGTAGAGCGGATGGGGTGGGAGTGCCAGTCGCGAAGGCTGACGGTTCGCAGGTCGGAGGCCAACTGCGCTCGATCCGTCTGCCAGCTGACGAACCGGTCGTAGTTCATCGATACTTACTGCGGAGCGATGGCAAAGATACTGTTCAAATCGACCTACGCAGCGAGTCGTTCGATGGCTTTTTGATCGCAGTCAGTCCATCAGCCAAAGTGACACGCAATGACGATTTTGAAGGTCAGATTCATCACTCGCAAATCGTTATCGACCAGCCGGAAGCGGGTGAATATGTGGTGGCTGTGACATCGGTGGGTGGACGCGAAACTGGCGAATACGTCCTGGATTCGAAAGGGGCCACCTTAATCAACTTTGACGATAAAATTGTGATGGCTCAACAGCATCGGCAATCGGGACGTAGAGGACAAGCTATGCCACTCCGGTGAAGGAACGGCGATTGTACCATTCTGCGGTCTCGCCCAGCAATCGCGATTCCGTTTCCACCACCAATCGCTGCAGTTGTCGGGCCGAGGAGACGCGCTGTATGCGGTCTCGTTGCTGCTCCAAAAAGTCCACCATTTCGCCAAAAGTAGTTACGCGGGCATGGTAGTCCTGAGCCGCCGCCCATGACAATGCGCCGACCGCAAGTACTGGCAAGACAACCGCCAAGAGTCCTAGAAACCGAGTCGTCAGCTCCCCTGTGTTCAATACATGACCAACTTCACTGGCTTGCTCTACAAGTTGATCGGACTCGGGCTCGGTATGAGACGACGCAGAGGTTTGAGCATGGTTTGGCGTCGTCGAAAGCACCACGAATTCACACAAGCTGGCTAGGATTGCCACGACGGAACAGATCGCAAACATGCGCGTCGCGCGACTCATCGCGCGGGAATGTTTTTGGCGTTGGAATTTGTAGTATGCGATTTGGCCTTGGGCCGGATCGGGATCTATTAATCGATTCCGCAAGTATGCTTCACGATGAAGTAGCCAATGCTCACCGCTTTCGGCATGAAATTCGCGGGTAGATCGCAAATGAAGAACGTTCAAAGTGCGTAAGAGCGACCGGACGTTGTCCGGCAGCCTAAGCCAGAACAGGTATTGTAGGTAGAGATGGATATCTCCCAAGGCTCTCACGGATCGATTAATCTCGGCCAACAGCCTAGCCAAGGCCCATAGCTGCGATGGATGCGAATGATGCAACCAACGATGGACCATAAGTCCAGTAACTAGTAATGCAAGCTCGCAAAGGAGAAACAGGGCTGAGTAGCTAGGATGAAAGGCCAGCACAATCGTGGCCAGCAGCGTCCCCAGGATGTGCGTTCCGATAATGACCAGTGCCGCCCACGAAAACCAGCGGCTATAGCGCAGGGCTCGCTCGCTGACATGGTTCTTGACCACCTCACAATACTGAGCCACTGTCGGCAGTTGACTTGGATGGTGTACATGAGGTGCGGATAGCCGCGCAATTTCCTCTGGCAATTTCGGCATTTCAAAATTGGATTTACCGTGCCATTGTTCATTGAATTCCAGCTTTCCATCGCGCACGGCAACTCGGATTTCCAGAGTTGGCTTTCCCACGGATTGGGCCAGTTTCAACATGTCATTTGTTCCGCCGGATTGTCCCTCGGCACCGTGGCGCAACAGACAGATGACCACGTCGCTGACCCTAAGTATTTCTTGGTTCGTGTCTTCGAAACGTGTAGTTCGATCGGCTGCTTCGCTTACCAATCGCGATTGAATGACGTGTGGACTGGCGAGCAATTTGAGCGATTCCTCACGCTGAATCTCGCTAAAGTCGGGTTGGTTCTGCGCACCGACAGCGGACAAATATGCATCGCGATGCTGGGGTAGAAAAATGCGCTGTGGAATATTCAGCGCCTGGCATGCGCGAGTCAAGAGCATGTCGGCACCAATGGCGACTTGCGAAATGCAGCACAGGAAATGGTTGTCGGACAATTGCAATTCCAGCGGAAGCGACAACAGCTTCTCCAGCAGGTAGGCTTGCACCTGATCGTGAAGTGCAGATTCCGAATTGGACTGGTCCAGTGGCAGATCAAACAACCTGCGTGATCCAGCAAAACCCAACTGCACCACACAGGGTAGGTGGTCCGACGGCGAGGTGGAAGCTACCATCAACGAAGCCTGATGCAAGAAAGTTTAGTTCGGTTGGGGCACTGGTTACTGTACGACGCCTGCAGTTATCGGTCAATAACTTCATGGTCCCAAACTTCATGGTCCCAACGTGGATAGATCGAGGACGTTAAAGTCTAGCGACTTGAATTCTGGGCGTTCGATTCGGATGTTCCCAAAATTTGCTAGATTGTACTATGGTTTACGCCGCGAACCAATCGATTGAAACGAGTGCGATCAAAGTTCGGCTGTTTTCGAGGCACTTCGGCTATAAAAGCCTTTTTCCGCGAATTCAAATATCGAAATGTGCTTCAAGAATCACTGATTTGGGCAATGTCGAATGGCCAAGTTGCTTCGAGTATTCATATCATCTCCCGGCGATGTGGGTTTGGAGCGGGATCTGGTTCTGAGAGTCATCGAACGTTTACGCGGTGAGTTCGGAGACCGATTGGAGATCGAAACAATCCGTTGGGAAGACCGGCCCGTGCGCGCGACGCAGTCGTTCCAGCCGCAAATCGTTCCGCCTTCGGAAACCGACCTAGTCGTGTGCATTCTCTGGTCGCGTCTGGGAACACCACTTTCCGAAGAATTTAAACGACGCGACGGAACGCGATACGGTTCAGGCACGGAATGGGAATTCGAGGATGCCGTTCGTGGCTGGCGCGAGACGGGTACGCCTGACTTGCTAGTTTATCGGCGCACACAAGATCCGCTGGCCAGCATCAAGGATGCATCGCAGTTTCAACTGCGACAACTCCAATTTTGCGCGCTCGAAGATTTCGTGCAGAAATGGTTCTTTGGCGACGATGGCACTTTCAAAGCGGCTTTCAAATCCTACGCCGCCCCTGACCAATTTGAACGGATGGTCGAAAATGACTTGAGGCACTTGCTGCTCGAACGCTTGCCTTGGCATAGTGGTGAACCCGAGGCGCTGGGCAGTACGGTTCGCTGGCACAAGGGTTCGCCGTATTGCGGTTTGTCTTCCTTTGACATCGATCGGGCGGCGGTTTTTTTCGGACGCACTAGATCGATCTCCGAAGTCAAGGAGGCTCTGGTGCGGCAAGCCGAAGGGGGCGAAGCGTTTGTGGTGATCTTTGGAATGAGTGGCTGTGGCAAGTCGTCATTAGCGCGTGCCGGTGTGTTGGCAACGATCACGCGACCGGGTGTCATCGAAGGAGTCGATGTTTGGCGGAGTTGCGTTTTTCGTCCCACCGATTCGCAGGAAGATCTGTGCTGTGTTTTGGCGGGGGCTTTGGTATCGACCACGGCGCTGCCGGAATTTCTTGAGGGGGGGGGCAGCATTCAGGATTTGGCAACCGCGTTGGTCGACAGACCGCAACACGCAATTCCCTTGATTTCAATGGCGATGCGTCGGGCTGTTGAAAAACAGGTTACTCAGCCGCAGTTCAAGCACTTGGCGGGTCGTGAGAATTTGACGGCGAAGCTGGTCGTGGTCGTGGATCAGTTGGAAGAAATCTTTACGCGAGATAACGTTAGCCTTGAGCAGCGACTGGCGTTTGTCGATGCGCTGGCGGTCCTGGCACGAAGCGGTCATGTGTGGGTGCTGGCGACGATGCGTAGTGACTACTATCCGCGATGCCTGGAAGTCCCCGAATTGGTGGCACTCAAGGATGGCGATGGCCAATACGATCTCCTGCCACCGACCTTCGACGAAATCGACCAAATGATCACCTACCCCACGCGCGCCGCTGGGCTGCGTTTCGAAGTGGAGCCGCATACGGGTGAGCGTTTGGATGCCGTGCTGCATCAATCGGCTGCCAATGATCCCCAGGCGCTGCCACTGCTATCGTTTACATTGGACGAGCTGTATCGCCGTCGGACGGATGACGGATTCCTGACATTCGCTGCTTACCGCGAACTTGGCGGCTTGGAAGGCGCTTTGGCCCAGCGGGCCGAAGAGGTGTTTCTAGGAACGCCAGTAGATGTGCAGGCGACACTCCCGGCCCTGATACGTGGATTGGTGACAGTGGAGCCAGCTGCCGAGAATATTGTGGGGGCTCGCCGTGTTCCCCGGGCTCGACTTGAAGCGACGCCGCAACAACGCTCGATGCTCGACGCCTTGATCAATGCCCGCTTGTTGGTTACCGATCGCAGCGAAGATGGCGAGGTTGTCGTGCGCGTGGCTCATGAAGCATTGCTGACCAAGTGGCCGCGAGTTAGGCAATGGTTGGTCGATGACCGCGAGTTCCTTCGAATTCGTACGCGGCTGGTCCAACAAGCCGACCGCTGGCGGCGCGAAGGTAATCGTTCTGACCTGCTGCTGCCTACCGGACGATTGCTGGCCGAAGCAGACGAGATTCTGCTTCAGCATCGCGAGGACTTGGATTGGCTGGTCGCAGAATTTGTGACTGCGTCGCTCAGTCGCAGACAACATAAACGCATAGTGTTGACAGTATTGACGATGTTTCTGGGTGGGCTTTTGACCACGGGAGGAACGCTCGCCTACAGCAAATGGGAACAATGGTCCCGAGCCATAACGTTAACTGCCGCCGATCGCGAAAAGAATCGTCGACAGGGCTTGCGACTGGAGTTTGAAAAAACGATGGCTGCGGCACGCGCGGAAATGCTTAATCCAATTCCGTCGCAGACCACCAGTGCGTTGGATCACTACGAGATATGTAGGGACATCGCTACAGCGTTGGCGAATACGACGGACCAAGCACAAAGAATCGAGTGGAACATGTGGCGGTCCGAAGTTCTGCTTTTCATGTCCGATGCTTATGGAGTCATCGCCGATCGGGGAGAGACGGGTCTCGACGGCATCTCCCCGCTCGAAGCGAAAGACAAAATAATTGAATTGCTCGATCAGCGAAAAAGCTTGATGGCGGAGTTGCCGAGTGAAGTGCAAAATCGCTTGAGGGCTGAAACAGAGTTTAGCTATGCCAGGCGGTTAGTGGTCGGTTTGCAAACCGAATATATGATAGCCGATGAGGAGATAAAGCTTAATCTGTGGAAGCAGCAAGTCCGTCAGCAGGTTACCGCTCGAGAGAGCTCGTTCCCAGATGAAGCAATAGAGGCACTCACGCCCCAATTGACCGCCCAAGAACAATCCAAAATCGATTTGGACAAAGATGCATTTGTTGACAAGTCACTGCGAATGATTGAGCTGGTGGCTGACGCCAGTGGACAAAGCGATGATTGGGAACTCTATGCTCACCTAGCTCAGACCTGTGGGAAAGTTGCGCTGGAGGAGCGTCAACGACTGGATCGCGCCGAGGCATTGTTTCGTCTCGCAATCGTCCCACTGGAGGAGATAATACACCGGATCTCTGCTTCTTCAGCCAACAGCGGGGCCCGAGCAACACCAGGCCTAGCGCCCGTCCGCGATCCGCTCAGGCCTACGGAAGCCAAAACGGTCGAACTCTTGATCTCGGTGAATGAAAGTCTTGCAAATGTGCTGCTAAAGGGCGACCATGCTGCGGAAGCCAAGTCGGTTTGTGAGCGATCTTTGGAATTGTGCGCGTTAATTCCACCGAACTATGCCAGCAATTTGTGGAGCGCCACCCTATACAATACACGACTTAGGCTCTCAAAGGCATTGCATCTTTTGGGCGACAAGCAGGCAGCCATCGATAATATGAAGGTGGCAGTCGCCGCAGCAACTGCAAGCGATGCGCGGGTGGCGACTACCGCTGCGCACGAGGTCATCGACTACCACCAGTTGGCGTCCGTCACACTGGCTCAACTGGGAGACGTAGCCACAGCTCGCAGTGAACTGGATGCCGCTGTCGATCTACAGCGTAAAATTTCGCTCATCAGTTCAAGCCATGTCGAAGAGCGACGTCTGGCGGACTTGCTAGTGAAAATAGCTGACTTCATCGAAGCACACGACCAACCGCCAAAATCCAATAGCGCGCTGCTCGAGGAGGCCTGTGAAATCTATCGCAGGGCGGTTAGCCGAACTGACTTGACAACCTCGGAAACAAGTAGCTCGCGAGACGCGCTGATTCATACAGAGTTGCGGCTGTACCGGCTATCCAAACAGATGGATCGCGGCGAAGTGACCGCAGCCCTGACTGCGGATTTGCAATCGCGTATATCGGCTTACTTGCAATCCCATCAGGAGTCTAGCCAACCTGCAACCGTCTACCACGCCGCCAAACAGGCAGCTGATTGGTTTCATGAGTTGGAGCTGCCCGATCAGGAATTGGCCGCGTTTTCCCTCGCGGTGACGTTGTTCGAAGAGAATGTCCCAGTGTCAGCCAAGGGGAGTCGCGAGCTTATTGATGATTATTATAACTTGGGCCGTTTGGCGGCCAAACAGGGCGATTTGGAACGCTCTGACAGTGAACTGCGGAAGTACAGCCGGTTAGCTCGTTCTGTCTTGGGAGCGCATGAATTCATTCGCATGCAGGTCAGGATCCAAGCCCTGTCCGTGGCCGCACGGGGAAACCTGCGACGCTTCGATGAGATTGGTACGTTAGTGAAAGCCGCGCTGGAGCAACCTCTAGCCATGGACGATAACGCGTTACTGGAAGAAGTCGGCGACGAACTGGTCGGCTATTATGAGATCATGAGCGCCAATGCGCGTGAGGCAGACGCGAACGTGCAAGCCATCGCCGCAGCAGTACGTCGTCGCGATCTGGCCCAACGTATGATCCAATTAGGAGATAGCGCGATTCGCCGCGAGAAGCTAATTGAATCGCTAAATGCGCTGGGCGGACTGCTGCTGAAATATGACGAGCTGGAGCAATCAGCAGAGGCTTATACTGTCATGCAAGAAGCTGCCGCGCATGCCAGGATGACGTTCAATCAACCTTCCTTCGGCGATCACGAAGCGGATGCGGCTGATTCCCTGGGCCGCGTCCGGATCAAGCAAGGCCGATTGGATGAGGCCGAAGCGTCACTCACTTTTGCCCTTGAGCTGTGGCAACAACTGTGCGATTCGAGCCAACTCCCCAGCAGTCGCTTCAGTAGCGCAGCGCTCGCCGCGCGGAGCCTAGCCGCGATCAGTGAAAGTCGAAAGGATTGGGCTCAAGCCGCAACTCGGACCCGCCGGCGAATTGATTTGCTGGAACGCGGCAACGCCGAGCATAGGGAGTCAGCCGATCAACTTCAATTGGCACAGGCGCATGTTTCGTTGGCTTGGCAACATTTGTTGAATCACGCGCCCCAGCCCGCGATCGAGGCATCGCTCCACGCACTGCAACTAGCACCCGACAATACGGAAGCAGCTATCAACTTAGTCACGGCATACTTGCTGAACGACGAATACGAGGCTGCGGTCAAGGTGTATGAAGCTTACAGGACACAAACTGCCAGCGACGGCCGCACGGTGGCCAGCGTCTGGCGGGCTGATTTCGAGGAACTTCGGGCTGCTGGTGTGGATCACGCGAACTTTGAGCGGTTGCAAGCTTTGTTCCAATCGTCCACCGAAGACAAATCAACTCTTATCCCGAATTGAAGCTCGCTCACATGCCCGATTGGTGCACAATTTCGGCCGGGAATCGACGAAGTCGAATTCCGGTACTACAGCAGCTATCCGTTGCTTTATCGAGAACGTTTGTCGTCGTCATCTACAGCTCTTGGCTGTCCGTCGCTGGCCGCGATCAAGTGACTCAGTTGCACGACTCGCTCCGCGTGCCGGCGACCGAGTTCTTGCAATAATGGTATCAACTCCAAGTTGTCGATTCGGCTTTGAGCCCTGGTCAATGGTCGAGAAGGCAGATTGTCAAGGCGCTGGTCATACCGCGCGTAGGTGAATAACTGCGACTGGGTGGGGAATAAAGTGGCGGAAGTTAGCCCGCCAATTTCGCGATCCAGCTCTTCGCCATGCAAACACTCTCCGAGTATGCGGCACAACATATCCTGCTGCATTCCCACCGCGCCAATGAGCGCGGGAATTGCATGTCCCAACTGATCGACGAGATTGACCTGCTTGGACATCTTTCGGTCCAGTTTCGCGCGCACGGATCCAGTCCCAACTGATATTAAACGAAGCCGCTCGCGACCGGTGGGCCAGCCCACACCGAAAGTTGGCAGCGTCGTCATCAATACCGCTAGCAAGGCAGGGTTGTTATAGGGTGTTATTGCTCCATCCACAAACAGCTGTAGCACGTTACCCAACTCGATCTCTTGCGGCGGAAAAAACGAGGGAGCCGCCGTACTCGCCCGCAGAATTTGCCACAAGGGAATATCTAAGTTGCAATCTCTACGCGATCGGTCGTTGTATCTGGCTTGAGGATGATTGCAAAGTGGCCAGGGCGAACCTGTCGTCGCATTTCGCATTACGACGATTAACATCTTCCGCAGTTTGGACGACCCAAAGGTTGCGGGCGTTCGCGAGATATCATCATCACAAAAATAGCTTTTGAACAAGTCCGCAATTGATTCGGCGCGATATTTGGAATGAAAGCGGCGATACCAGGCCGAACGCTCAAAGATTTTTGCACCATGCTCAACATACAATGTTTCGATTTCCGCAACCGACCGCCCCCAACACAAGCCCGCCGCAATGATTGCCCCAGTGCTCGTACCCGCGAAACAATCAAACACATCAGCTAGAACTAGATCTGGTTGACGATAGTGCTTCCGCAGCAGCGCCTCGATTCGTGCGAGTATCTGTAGCGAGAAGATTCCGCGAATCCCTCCACCATCCAACGCCAAAATGCTTTTCGATGTCGTGCTACAGTTCTTCACGATTGACGTTATCTTTCAGCGAATAGCACAAGTTAAAGATCTGTGAGCGGTTTTGGGCGTAAGCCAACCGGGGGAATAAACTCCACTATGGCGTGCAATCTTGCATCGGCAAGATCATGACTGAAGAGCTACATGAACCCCTAAATCAGTATCTCGCGCAATACATTTCCATGGACGTCGGTGAGTCGGAAATCACGGCCGCCATAACGGTAGGTGAGGGCTTGATGGTTGATTCCAAGTTGATGCAAGACTGTGCCCCACAGATCGTAAATCGTGCAAGGATTCTCAATGGCGTGATAGCCAAGCTCATCGGTGGCACCATAAATGGTTCCGCCGCGAATACCACCCCCTGCCATCCATAGACTGAAGCCAAAGGGATTGTGGTCGCGACCGTTGGAGCCTTGTGAAAATGGCGTGCGACCAAACTCGCCGGTAAAGATGACCAACGTTTGCTCAAGCAGTCCGCGCGCGGCGAGATCTTGTAGCAAACCAGCGATGGGCTGGTCGACCTCATGGGCCATGGCGCGATGTCCCTTCTCCAACTCCGAATGCTGGTCCCAGGGATTGGGACCATTCCCGGCACCGATGCCATGCGTAATACAAGACAACTCAATGAACCGCACCCCCTTTTCGACTAAGCGTCGCGCAAGTAGTGCTTGTCGCGCATAGGCGGCCTTCTTGGGTTCGGGATCATCCAAGCCATACAGATCGCGAGTGGCCTGTGTTTCGCCTGACAGGTCGCATAGTTCGGGGACGGCGGCTTGCATGCGGAACGCTGTTTCGTAATTTTTGATCGCCGCTTCGACGTGCGCGTCCCCTGCGGTTTCAAGAAACAGGTCGTCCAACTGACGAACAAAGTCGAGCCCGCGTCGCTGCCGAGCGACCGAAGCGGCGGGGTGAATGTTGGCAATGGGCTCGGGTTGATCAGCTAGAACAATGCTGGCCTGATGCTGCGCGGGGAGAAAGCCGCTACTGAACAGTCCCACGCCACCATGCGGTGCGACGGCACCGCCACTTTGTAACGTTACATAAGTCGGTAGTTCATCGTTGGACGATCCAAGTCCATAACTGATCCAAGCTCCCGCGCTCGGATGTCCAAGAAACGGAAAACCCGAATGCATCGCAAAGTTACCCTGTGCGTGCTCATTGACTTTGGTGGTCATCGAGCGAATGATGGCTAAGTGGTCGGCGCAGGTGGCGATGTGCGGAAAGAGATCGCTGATCTCCAATCCGCTTTGTCCATGCCGCTCGAATTGGAAGGGGCTGCCAAAGATGGTGCCATTCTTATTGAACTGAGTTCGCTCCACCTTGACCGGCATCGGTTGACCATGCTCGCGATTGAGACGTGGTTTGGGATCGAACGAATCGACTTGGGAGACACCTCCCGACATATAACACAGGATGACGCTCTTGGCGGGCGCAGCCTCTAACATCCAATCTCCGTGCGCGCGATTGGCTAGCAAGCCCGAGAGGGCCAACATGCCAAAACCACTGGAGCAATGTTGCAAATAATGGCGACGCGACATTGCGTGACACACACTGGCGGCAGTCTGTTTAGCGGACATAGATGAACTCCTTCAGGTTGAGCACGGCATGTGCTAACTCGCTCCACTCGTCGGTTGACGCGGCATGATGTGGGGTGCTATCACCCTTATTGTCGATGGATGGTTCCACTGAGTCGACGCCGGTTGTCCGACCGGACCGCAGGAAATCTCGTGCCGCTTGAAGCTCGTCGGCACTCGGGGATCTGCCTAGCGCGATGCGCCATAGATAATCGATGCGGCGCTCGTCACTGGTCAATTCCGCGTTGGACAACAGGCGGTTGGCCACATGGCTGGCGGCGGTCAGGGCCAACTCACCATTGAGTAGCAGCAGCGATTGCGCGGGGACATTCGTCACATCACGCTTCCCTTGACATGCGAATGGGACGGGGGCATCGAAGGCGGACAGAAACGGATCGAGGTTGTTGCGAATCACGCGCACGTAGACACTTCGTCGCGGTGTCTCCCCCGCCACCGACTCGCCGTACATCTTCAAATCCAATTCCCCTGAGACAGTCAGCAGGCAATCGCGAATCGCTTCGGCGCTCAGTCGCTGTAGCGCAAAGTGCGTGTAGTAGTTGTTGTCGGGATCGTGCTGACGAGCAACCGAGGATGGAGTCGACGACTGTTGCCACGCTTGACTGGTGACAATCCGTCGAATCATGCTTTTGATCGACCACTGATCGTCGTCGCGAAAAGTGGTGGCCAAATGGTCGAGCAATTCTGGATGTCTGGGGAGCGCTCCCAATCGCTCAAAATTATCGGGTGACGGGACCAGCCCTTGGCCAAACAAGTGCAACCAAATGCGATTGACAATCACGCGTGCCGTGAATGGATTGTCAACTCGCAATAGATCATCGGCCAGTTGTTCGCGTCCACTCAGTTTTGCGTCATAAGGACTATTGTCGATGGCCTCGAGAAAACGGCGAGGAACAATCCCGCGCGGCTGGAGATGATTGCCACGTTCGAACAATCGACTGTCCGCCCCCTGCCATTCATCCAGCGTTGGTGCGCGGGTGGCAACGGGCACCTGCTCTTCCACTTGTCGATAGGCGGTCACCAAAGCGCCAGCGCGCGGTAGAGTTTCGAGCGTATTGGGGAGTAGCTCATGTTTTAGAAACGCGTCGATCAACAGAGCTTCGGCGTCCGTCGTTTGATCTTCACGCCAATGTTCAATGGCGGTTTGCAAAACGTCGACCAGCGCTTCAGCCAACTCTGCGGTGGATGTGGGAGTCTTTACTTTGACTTCAATCGCATCGAACAGCGGAGCGAGACCTTCGAAGTAGCTCAGTTCGGGCGGAGGCTGATCGCTGGCGGTCACCAGCACGCGGCGAAGACCAAACCATGATCGCGGTTGTTCCTTGACCAACAGCGGAGCATCCAGCGCGGTGGTAAGCTCGACGTGCAGTGGATCCCCCTGCCAATAGGAGATATCGTACGCTTGCCAGCGCCAACTCGGATGTTGATCCTTCATCTCGGTTACAGGGTAGACCGTGCCGTTGCGGGGATAGTTTTCGACTACATAGCGACTCATGGCCGAGCCACCGCCGATGAGTTGCAACCAGAGCGTTGTATTCTGTTGCGCGGTGAATTCACCGGAGGTGAGTCTCGCGCCCAGTTTATCGCTGAGCAAGTGGGTAATGACTCCGGCTGGATAAACGCCAGTGACGACCTGCTGGTCCGTGGCGGAGATGGCGAATTGACCCGCGGGGCTGGGTCCCCGGTCGAGCGCCTGGCCATAACGAAACCAGTTAGCGTAGTCGTCACTATCAGCCAAGTTCCAGTGTGGACCGACGGCCATGTCGAGCACACTGGCGTGCAGTCGTTGGTCTTCTTCAAAATCATGCGACAGTTTTTTCAACCGCGCAACAAATGACTTAGTGGTAGATTCCGCATCGTCGTTCAACTTGAGCTGTGCCAAGGGGTAGAGCACGTGCCGCTTGTCATTTGCCGCAGCTTTCAGTTGATCGTCATACAGCACGCGCTCTGACAGCCCAGGGAGGGACTGTAGCCAATCATCGGCCAAGGCTCCACGCAGTTGAGGCTTGAGCGCAGCGAGTTCGGCGCGACGAGCATTGAGTTGCTCGGGGAGCTCGATGGCCGTGCGACCAGGGCGGGTCGAGGCGAGGATGCCGAACAGCGCCGTGTAGTCAGCTTGGCTAATCGCGTCGAATTTATGGTCGTGACAGCGTGCGCATGAAACCGTCAATCCGAGAAAGGCCTTGGTGACAGTATCGATGGCATCGTCGGTAAAACGCACTTTTTCGTCGAGCGCATCGGTCGGAGCGAATCCATGAAAGACCATGCGCCACTGCGCTGTGCCGATGACAGATTCGTTGATTCCCAATTCGCGGTTGATGCGTGGATCTTCGATCAGATCACCGGCGACGTGTTCGCGGACCAATTGATCGTAGGGGACATCGGCGTTCAGGGCGCGGATGATATAGTCGCGATAGAGATGAGCACCGGCCAAAAGCGGATCACCTTCACTACCATGTGATTCCGCATACCGCAGCCAGTCCAACCAATGCCTTCCCCAACGCTCACCGAACTGTTGCGAGTCGAGTAGCGCGTCGACCAAACGCTCGTAGGCGTCCGCTCGTGAATCAGTAACGAAGGCCTCGATTTGTTCGGGCGTGGGAGGGAGTCCGACTAAAGACAGGGTGATTCGACGGATGAGCGTCTCGCGGTCCGCGCGGGGGTTAGGGGTGAGTCCAACTGATGTTTGCGCGGAGCGCAGGAAGCGATCGATGGGGGCTAGATCCACTGCTTCGTTTGTTTGGGCAACAGGCTCATTCTCGCTTGGCGTTGGCTCGACAGAGGGAATTACTGGATTGCGAATCGGTTGAAAGCTCCACCACTCCATGCGCTTTTGGCGCAGGGCCTCCCAGGATGTGGACGCCGCCAATTCTTGAGCCGATGGTGGCGCGTCGCGAGGATCGATGGCTCCGCTGGCGATCCACTGTTCAAAGTCGGCAATGATCTGTGCATCGAGCTTCGGTCCATCTTGGGGCATCTCTAGCCCTTCGATGTCGTGTCGCAAGACTTTCAACAGAAGGCTCTCAGTAACATTTTCACTGATCAGTTTGCCTGAGGTACCACCGGACAAGAGCGCTTGACGATGATCGAGGACCAATTCGGCTTCGGCGGTGTCATGGCTGTTGTGGCACGGATAACAACGCTCGACCAAGACCGGACGAATGCGTTGCTCGAAGAATTCGACTTGGCTGGTTTCGTCCGCTCGAATACCATTGAAGTTGGAGGCGAGCCAGCACAGACAAGCCATCGCAGGCAAATGCTTCATGGCGGGATTCCTTGGTAGAATATGTGTGATCGATGTCATCGCTCAGTTCTAATCCAGATTACAATGATCTTTGCGTTGAACAAGTTTTTCGCGAGCAGGTATTGAAATGGCAACGGTCGACCATCACCAGTTTACAGTAGAAGACTACGGTCGGATGATCGAGACAGGGATCATCCATGAAAACGACGCGGTAGAGTTGATCCGCGGGGAGATTATCAAGAAAATGCCCGGCGGTCGCTTGCATGTAGCGTCGGTCAATCGTTTAAACCAATTGCTGGTGACTCGACTGGTGGGCCGAGCTATCGTCAGCGTACAGAACCCCGTCGTGCTGTCGGACAGTGAACCTGAACCCGACTTGGCCCTGCTAGAACCTCGAGACGATTTTTATGCATCCGCCAAGCCAACAGGGACGGACGCACGATTGGTCATCGAGGTCTCGGATTCAACTCTCGAATATGACCGAGAAATCAAGTTGGCGATTTACGCCCAAGCCGGGATCGAGGAAATGTGGATTGTCAATCTCACTCGTTCGGAAATTGAAACGTATCGCGATCCGCAGCCAGACGGAAGTTACAGAGTTCACGAGACATTCAAACAAGGTGACTCGATTCGATTGTTAGCATTTCCTGACGTGACTCTCGGCGTGTCGGACGTCGTGGACTGAGCTCGACTCGCTACGGATTAGGAATGAGCCGTGACGCGTGAGCGGTCGGGTGGCACACGTTGCCCGGTGCTCCGAGGCTGGGAGTATTTTGGCTCCCAGGCGCTCACTTCCTTTCGCGATCTTTGTGCTCTCTCGTGGCTAAGTCTGGGGTAGCTCAAGCGTATTGTTTTTTTCGCTGTGTCGAAGCCAGCGTTGCCGCGATAGAGCACAAAGTACGCGAAAAGTATTTGCACTAAAATTGACTGGGCCAAGCATCCTTCATACGGAATCTTTAGCAAGATCCACCACGACAGTTGTTTTCCGCACGATACCAAGAGCGAACCAAAAAAAAAGGCGCCCCCTCGAAGTTGAGAGGACGCCCATGGTGGGGAGACGCAGTAGTTCCGGTTGCGGTGAGGAAGATGTAAATTACCGCCGTGCCCCCTGGGAAATCAGCTCGATAGTGGTCTCTCCTAAGTTGGAATTAGCGAATGGGATTGGCACCGACATCGGTCGCCACGGGGATGCTTTGCAATGGCAGTTCTGCTTCGTAGTCGAGCGACAGTAGGAACCACTTCGTCGTCGCATATTGGCTGGACGAAACAGAGTCGATGTTACTTCTCAATAACATCTTCATGCCATCGATCAAGGCGGCCAGTTCGCGCTGCGACGGGCTACCATTGCCACTGTTGTCCGGTGTGCGACTGGCAAACAATTGGTCAATGCGCTCACGGAACGCTTTGTACTCGTCGGATCGCAAGATGTGTGGCCAGACCAGGCGCCCGGTGGCTGGATCGTATTGCTCCGCCGTCAGGCGATCGGGGAGGGCTGCTTCTGTCACGCGTTGCCATTCTTCTTTGCTAGGAGCCACGGAAGCATACCGCGCGCGATACTGGGCGTTGAGCTCGCGATTCTCGAGAACTTTTCGCACATACATGTTTTGATTTTCAATCCGCCGCCGATTGGCCTCTTGTAAATTCACCGCCGCGACCGAATTCAAATAATTCGCTTGGCCAGCCGACTGGATAACGTTGGCAGTGCCGCGCAAGTAGCCTTCTTCGAACGTGCTGGAATGCCCCAAGTAACTCCAGTTATTAATGACAGGCGGCTGGGCATCGGCCTGAGCTAGCGCCTGGGACGCGGCGGTAGCCGCCAATACAAGACCCAAAAATTGTGAACCTAGAACTTTCATGTTATCTCTCCCCAATACTTGATCCGCAAACCCGTGATATTAACTCTTAAAACAATGCTATTTTCGTGCCAAATCCCTATTAGTTGCCTACATTGTGGCCATAACCGCTCAAAAACCAGCGAATATGTCAGGGATTCAGCGATTTGTAGGACGAAGGCCATCCACAACAATCCGGGAAGGGAGTTCTGATCGGCTGTCAAAATGATGCGGAATGATGCGCTTCTTCTCAACCTGAGACCACAACCGGCTACAATTTGTTCGTCCCGCTTCAGCTATTCTTGGATGGAATCGACGCCAAATTTTTGCCTCGTCTCCACGATCCACCATGATTCCATACAACACTGATGCTCCGCTCTACCATATGCCAATTGCTACAGTTGGCTTGATCGTGATCAATACACTGCTATTTTTTGCAGTCCCCAGTTCCCTAGTTGAGCCGCGACTATCCCCCCAAGAAGTAGTTGGCGATGAGTGGCAGGAAGGTGAGCCTGAGGGAGCAGGTGAGGCGGAGGAGGCGGAATGGAACGCCGGGGATTTCCAAATCGTCGATGAAGGTGAGGCGATTCATCGGGCCGATGGAACTATTCGTCAGGAGGAAGTGAGTAGGAGCAGCACCGCGTCCCCAAGCTGTTTCAACGGGACACTTTCTCTGGAATACGGTGCGGGGCTCAAGCCGTGGCAGTGGCTGACCAGCATCTTCATGCACGCCGATTTCTTCCACTTGCTTTTCAACATGCTCGCTTTGTGGGCTTTCGGATTGGTGGTGGAAGGAAAAGTGGGCGGGCTAGTCTTTCTGGCGATTTACTTGGGGATCGGCGTCTTCCAAAGTGGAGTCGAACAAACGTTCATGATGATGGCTGGTCCCGGAGTTTCTTTGGGAGCCAGCGCGGCGATCTTCGGCATCCTGGGAATCGCCATTGTGTGGGCACCGCGGAACGATTTTGACGTCTTCTGGTCATTCGGCTTTCATGCGGGTTCGATTGAAGTACCAATTTTGATATACGGTTTTTTGCAGTTTCTATTCGAGGGTGTGAGCATCGCACTGGGGCGCTTCGGAATGTCGAGTGGCCTGATGCACTTGATGGGGATGGCGCTTGGCATCGCGGTGGGTCTGGTGTGGCTGCGTCGTCGTTGGGTCGACTGCGAGGGGTGGGATTTGATCAATGTCATGCAGGGAAAAGAAGCCAGCATCGAACCCGATCATCAGCTTGACGCCGAAGCTCGGCAATTGGTCCGAACGAGCATTAAGAAACGCAACGGTTCTTCCACCACCGCTGACGCAGCGCCTCGACAGACGACCTCGAACGATGCTCAGTCGGCGCAACCAATTCAACCCACGTCGGTTCGCCGCCGCAAGAAGCCGTCTGTTAGTGAATCGAGCGCGAGTTCCACAGCAGCCGCACAAGCCCTGCAAGATGTCGAACAGTTGATCGCCGATGGCAATGTCGCCGTCGCACTAAAACTGTTGGCCAAGTTGAAAGTGGGCGATCGCGGTCCACAACTTTCGCAACCAGCGCTGCATGGTTTAGTGAAAGGGCTATTGGCTGCCAAACATTTCACGGTGGCCCTACCCTTCTTGCGGGAGCACATCGACCGCTTTGCGGAACACCGCGTCCCCTTACAACTCAACCTGGCCAAGTTGTTGCTGCATTTGCAACGGCCGCGCAAGGCGGTGGAAGTGCTGCGCAGCATGCAGGGCTGTGTCATGGAAGCCCGCGTCAAACAAGCCTGGCAGGAATTAGCCGCGCACGCCCAGCACCAAATCGACGAAGGGGTCGTGGAGGTCAGCGATTAGCCTGGCAGCCCAATATCAGCTCGACGCGCCAGATGTAACGTTAGTTGTCAATTGCGTCGAGCGTGATGACGCTGATTTTTTTTTGCATATTTTGGACAAAGAGTTTAC
>JBGSJT010000487.1:0-1875 GCA_041741715.1 Pirellulaceae bacterium
GATGTTTGCGGAAGTACTCTTGCCATTTCGGATACAACGCAGGGTTGCTGCCGTAGCTGAGGAACAAATCGAGTTGAATCTCCTGATTGCCCTCTCGATCGAGCAAGAACTGATCGTGCGCCGGACCATCAGGACTAATCCTCTGAACGTCCTTGACCCCGTGTGTGTACTGCCACTTGGTCGCATCGTACGTCAATAAACCTCGGAGGGCTTCTCGCTTCGAAGCGTCTTTGGGTGCATTCCAGTAAGCTTTGATCGGCTTCCAGAACTCATTGTCCAACCCCTCGTCGTAGGCGTTTCCATTTTGGACCACGATCGCTGTCACACGCTCAGGATGTGCCGCTGCGATCCGATAACCAACGGGTGCACCATAATCTTGAACGTATATCGCGAAGCTCTTCAAGCCAATCTCATCGGTGAATCGATCGACGACTTTCGCGAGGCTGTCGAACGTATAGTTGAACTTGTCGCGTGATGGCATCTCGCTGTGCCCAAAGCCTGGGTAGTCTGGCGCAACAACGTGATATTTTTCAGCGAGGGCTGGTATCAGTTCGCGAAACATTTGCGAGCTGGTGGGAAAACCGTGCAGCAGTAAAACGCTCGGCGCATCCTTTGGCCCTGCCTCACGATAGAAGATCTCAAGACCGTCAACAGCGACAGTCTTATAGGCCACAGTCGATGCCGCTGAATGTTTCGCAGTCGCGATGGGCGTCTGCGCAAACGAAGTTCCGCTGGCAACCAAGGTGGAGGAGATCGCTGCTAATGCAGCGACAAATAGCTTCATCCGAATGTTAAATTTCATGATCGTTTACTTTTCGAGTTAGATTTGCAGAGAGAAATTGCAATTACTTCACGTCGACGATGCCGACGTGGTCTAAAGGCCGAGGTCCTGGTGTATCCCAGAAAAACTTGCGTTCGCTTTGTGTGATTGCCACATCGTTGATGCTCGCTTCTCGGCGACGCATCAATCCGTTGTTATCGAACTCCCAGTTTTCGTTGCCATAAGCACGAAACCAGTTGCCCAAGGCATCATGCCACTCGTACTGAAACCGAACCGCGATACGCGTGTCGGTATACGCCCACAGCGACTTCACCAACCGATAGTCCAACTCACGATTCCACTTGTCCGACAGGAATTCTCGTATTTGGTCACGACCGGTAATGAACACGCTGCGGTTTCTCCACACCGAGTCTTCCGAGTACGCCAGCGACACACGGTGTGGATCGCGTGAGTTCCAAGCGTCCTCGGCGGCGCGGACTTTTTCCGTCGCCGTTTCGAGAGTAAAGGGTGGACGAAGATCAGTTAGATTTGGCACGATGGGGTTCCTTAGCCTATGTTTTTCGATTCCCGAATGATCGAGTTGCAGAGTCGATTAAGCGTGCACTTCGAAGCTGCCTTCGCGCCAGTGTTTGTCGGCGGCAGCGCGACGTTCCGCTTCGTTCTCGTTCCACTGCGGAAGCGTGTCGCCACCAGCGCCGCGATAGAACAGAGCGAGCCGATTGTCACCAGTGATCTTGAAGTTCGTTGGGTCGACTCCAAAAAGCTTTCCTTCGCTGGCTGCGGTCGCGCAGTAGCCGCCGTAGAGCGGGCTATATCGTTCGGGGTCTGCGTCGAATTTCTGCTTGTTGGCTTCACTTGAGAAGTGATACAAGCCATCGTTGTGTATCGAACTAAACGCCGGATCACCGGCAATTGCCTGGCCATCGAAATAGGCCACTGCGTCGTACCCGCTAACTGCAACTTGAAGTTGTTTGATTTGACTCGTCATGATTCTTACCTTTAGAAAAACAGTTCGTTTGATGGATTGGTTCTGATGAGATCTAGTTCACGGCACAGGCTTGGTGCGCGTCACAGGTTTCGTGTGCGTCGTCAAT
>JBGSJT010000488.1:0-4018 GCA_041741715.1 Pirellulaceae bacterium
GATCGCCAGTCTACTGTTCGTCGGGCCACCTGCAACAGGCAAGACCGAACTGGCCAAAGCGATAGCCGAATACCTGTTTGACGACGAGAAGAACATGCTGCGATTCGATTGCAGCGAGTTCTCTGGTGTCGAGGGGAAAACACGGCTAATCGGAACGCCTACCGGCTACTCAGGAGCTCAACAGGGCGGCCAATTGACACGCCCCATGCTGTCCAACCCTCGACGACTGGTGCTCTTCGACGAAATCGAAAAGGCCTATTCTGGTCTCTTCGATCTCATGTTGTCCGTCATGGGTGAAGGTAGACTGACTGAGCAAGGGAGTGGCAAAGTGGCGGACTTCACACAGTCCGTCATCATTCTAACAAGCAATGCCGAGCACGAGGCAATCGGTAGGCTGGCGACCCAAATCGATGAGCCGGTAGCTCTCGCGAGCGCGGTACGTTCGGTACTGAAGGACTCGGGGACTTTCCGCCCCGAAATCGTAAGCAGATTCGACCAGGTGTTTGTGTTTAAGCCACTGGACGAAGAAGCGACGTCGCGCATCGCAGCCTTAAAGATCATTAAAGCAAGCGAGGAATATGGCCTGCAAATTAAGTCGATCGCCCCCGAGATCGTGCATGACATTCTGCGATCGGGTGGTGGGGAAGTGGATGCACGAGAACTCGTACGCCTGGTTGATTCAGCCCTCGGAGAACTGCTCTTGCGTTCGAAGGAGATGGGGTACACCTCGATTGCAATCGCAGCAGACGAACACAGAAACCCAGTCGCGACACCGGTACTCAGCCACTGTTGAGATCGAAAGGCTTTTGACTACCTCCGTAGGAAAATCGACATGCAACTCGAACAACGAAACTTCCGAGCCGACCCACTAAAGCTGAAGCGATTGCGCATCACCGCTAATATGTCTGCCCAGGATTTCCAAGTTAAGACCGGCCTGCACAAGGATACTGTGCGGAAAATATTGCGTGGTGATCCTGTGTTCCTTAGCACACTCTCGCTGGCTGTACTTGACGCGTTTGGTATCTCGGATCCCATCGAAATTCTGCATCCACAAGAGTTGGCGGAACTCGGTTTCAGGACTGAGATCCCGGCACCGGGGCACATTCTGGAATGGGAGATTGACGCCTACTTGAGCGGTTGGCAACAAACATCCAATGGCCTTCAGTACCAACTTCTCCGCTTGCATCATCGCTACTTGGAGAATCGAATTGCCCGTGGAAAGTGCTACGAACTGCGGCACCTATCGACGCAGCAGCGAAAGCAAATGGAGCAATATCTTGTTCGGCATGCTGAAGTTTGCGAAAAGACCGAAGGGCATCCCAACGTAGCTGTCAACTTAACTTCAGCACCCGTGGACGGCCTATGGTGGGTGTTGGATCGCTGGGAGGATGGGGAGACGTTGGAGACGCGCTTGGGCCGAGGTGCTCTCAGTGATTATGAACTGAACTTCATTATGCGAGGCATCGCGTTGGGACTCGCAGAACTGCACCGCTGCGAGGTAATTCGACGTGAACTGTCACCGAAATCGATCTTGCTTCGTGAACGTGATGACCGCCCAATTCTTACAGATATGGAACTGGCGAAGCTCACCAGCGGCAAGCCAACCGTTTCACCGGAACGTTGGCCTGACGATCCATATCGAGCGTTGGAAGTGTGCGGTGGCTCAGCATGCGATCCGCGAGCCGACGTATACAGCTGGGCACGGATTTTCGTTTATGCCGCCAATGGTAGTTTGCCACCGCGTGGCGAAGAACAACTGCGTCCATGTGGGGCCATTCCCAACAAAGTTCGCGAACTGGTCTTAAAAGCTGCTTCAATTACGCCGTCGGCACGCCCGACGAATATGACTGAAGTACTCGACGTTTTGCGAGTCTGGTCATGAACTCTAAAGTGTTCGAATACTTCTTTGATCCACTGGAACTGGAGCCTTTCTATTCGAGGTTGCCAAGAGCGGCAGCCAGCGCCCCAGGCCCACGGACGGCACCGACTCTTCCCGCAATCGCCGCTCCACAAACCACAATCACTTCCCTTCGACTTAGTGAAGGTCCCACAGAACCCGCCGTTCAAAATCCGATCGCAAGCGTGGCAACGCTCGCTACCAACACTTTCCAAAAAATTGAAGAGCCTGTTGTACGGCCCATTCACCAAGAGACTAATCGTGTACGGCGTTTGATCAGTGTACATGCGTTGGGGCAGTACGTTTTCTGTCGCCGTTCAGCCATTCTGGCAATTGAGACTGGCGATCAGTCTGACGCCGACGAGACCTTGCCGAGGCTTACGTATTTGCCCAATTTTGACCGCGAAAAAATTGAAGAAGCGCTATCCGCCAAGATCACACAACTTGGCTTCTTCTTGTTCCATTCGCTGCTCCTGATCGGCCTGATGTACATCGGAGTGGCAAGGCAGAGCCGCTTACTTTTCTACCCGAGCTTTATAGGCGGTTTGGGAATGGGAGTGTGCACGCTTGAAACAGTTATGACCATTGCGATTCTAGCCGCCAGACGCCGCAATGCCATACGCGCAGAAGCTGGCGAACCCGAACCGTACATCCGCACGACTGAGCCCGTTAATTGGTGGTCGATGTTAAATGCCGGTTACGAGCCTATCCGGCATGAAAGCCCTTTTCAGCATCCCGACCTTCCGTTGATCGGAGCTCCATGGAGAGTTCTGCAGCGGGGAAGTCAACGCATCCCGGTCATCAAAGCGGGTGGTCAAAAGCTGGGTAGTAGCAAGAACCGGCTCTATCCGAAACACGAAGTGCGGCTGGTTGCCTATGCCATGCTGCTCGAGGCGACCAACCACATTCACGTGCCGTATGGGCTGGTATTTCCCGTCGATTCGCCCCGCGGACTCGCCTTTCCAATTACCGACGAACTGCGAAGTCGAGCTCAGAAAATGCTCCGGGATCTAGAGCGAACTCTAGCCGACTCTCAACAGCGGGGCACACATCCCGAAATCCCTGGCAATCGTAGTCGCTGTGCCAACTGCGATCTCGGTAAGCCGGAAAAAATCACTGAGTCCGAAGTCAGAAATGCTCGCAAGGCCAATGAACAACTTGTCGTGTTGACGCACCCTTCGGGCAATTTGTTTCACTGCAAATGCGCAGATCGATTTGGATCCGCACCACCTCATCGAACGACCACAAAACTGAATTTGTCCGCAACGATTGGGTGAGTGCTACTTGTCACGTGGGCCACCAAACATGCGTGAAAACGAGTCGATTACCGTGACAACCAACTCCTCGAATCGACTGAGTCGACCACCCTTTTTGAAGCAGAAATGGAGCGAATCCCATGCGTCAAGCCAGTCACGAGAAGTCGCAAAACGCCTGTCAGGATGCAATTGCAATCCAGTTCCAATGCATTGATCCAAGAGACGGATCGACTGCTGTGGCAGGCGTTTCGACTTTGAAATCAATTCCGAAGGGGGAAGATACGTGTTTTCAATTTTCCCAATCAATTCGGGCAGACCTGCTTGGCCGCCAAGTCCATCATAAGGCACCGAAAGCGTCAGAAGCTCGTAGGCAATCGACGACAGTGAAAATACATCCGAGCGGAAATCCACCACGGCATGTTTTGACAAACGCTCGGGAGCCGCGTACGGAAAAGTCAGCTCGTCGGGTTCGCGTTTCGCTGCCTGCTCCTGTGGCCAAGCAGATCCAAAATCGATTAACACAAGTTGTTTCGTGCCACTTGAAAGCACAATGTTCGCTGGAGAAACGTCTCCGTGAATCATCGAATTGCGGCGATGGTAATGCGACAGCCCATGAACTAAGCCTCGAACCAAGCGGACGACTTCGGGCACACTTGGACGCGGTGTTTGGTGACTGCGTACAGCGTCCAAATAGCTCTTTAAGTCAGTGCCGTCGACCCACGCCACAACCACAAATAGATGCTCTCCCTGCGTCACGAAATCGACGATTCCCGGAAAGTTTCGGTTGGTGTTTGAGCCACTCAAGCGTCGCAAAATCTCCAACTGCTGACGCGAGATTTTGGACCGGGAAAACAGGTAGAGCGTG
>JBGSJT010000489.1:0-26440 GCA_041741715.1 Pirellulaceae bacterium
CAAACGCTTTAGCCTGAGTATGCTCAAGCAGCAAAAAGACAAGTACAGTATCGCTATGCGACGTCGAGTTGCTGGATGGAACCTCGACTATCTTGCAAAAGTACTAGGAATTCCCTTGCTATAGTATGCGTTGGCCCTGGTACCTCGACCGCTCCAAATCGTTAGCATACTAATGAATTGAGTCCCGTTGACACCACTTCTGCCAACAACTTTGGCAATTCCAATAGATTGCCATGGATTTCGCGCGACAGCACCTGCTAATCTTCGCCAAGCAATCAACCGCTTATGCCGATTGCGTCAGAGAATCCGACTACGACCGAAAGCTCCTAATCTAACCTTCGCGAGAGCCTCCGAGAGAATCTTGGCGATTACAAGCCAAAAGCCCGATACTTAATACGGAAAGTGGTTCTCGGCCCGCTGCGAGTTGTTGCGGATTGCGTAGGGACACAAGCTAACTCGGTATTCAACCCAAGGAAGGGCCATGCGATGAGCCGCTTTGACCGTCGAAAGTTTTTATCCCTGACCGCCATCCTCAGCGGATCGCTCATGGGTTCCGCGTTGATAGCGCAGCAGCCGCAAGACGAAACGGCAACAGAACCGGTCTATCGCATTTCAAAAAACGGTTCATCGCGGACTGAACCAGCCCACCCGCTCGACCCCGCCTTGCAAATCGCTTATGCGAGCTTGAAGCACATGCGGGAAAGTATCCATGACTACACGGCGATCATGATCAAGCAGGAGCGGGTTGACGGCGTGCTCGGCGAGCACGAGTATATGGGGGTCAAAGTTCGCAATCGCAAGATCGAGAACGGTGTGGTTAAGGTTCCGTTCAGCGTTTACATCACTTTCCTTAAGCCGGCGACGGTCAAGGGGCGGGAAGTAATCTACGTAGAGAACCTGAACGAAGGGAATGTCGTGGCACACGAAGGTGGCATGAAGGGGCGCTTCCTGCCCACCGTAAATCTAGACCCCAACGGCATGCTGGCCATGCGTGGTCAACGCTACCCGATCACCGAAATGGGTATCGAAAACCTAATCGTCAAACTGATCGAGAAGGGAGAGCGGGATCGCAAGCACGATGAATGCGAAGTGCAATTCCTGCAAGGTGCCAAGGTCAATGGTCGCTCATGCACTGTGCTGACCGTGCGCCACCCTGTCGAGCGTCCGTACTTCGACTTCCACGAAGCGCAGATCTTTATCGATGACGAGATGAAGGTCCCGGTCCGCTACGCGGCATACCTTTGGCCAACTTCGCCCGGCGGCGAAAAACAACTGCTCGAAGAATACACCTACCAGAACATCAAGTTGAACGTAGGACTCACCGACGCCGACTTCGATCGTGCGAACCCGAAGTACAAGTTCTAACGGTACGGTCGGCGGCTACAACAACGCAAAGCAAGGGGCTCGCCAAGAGCCCCTTTTTTCATTTCGCTCGGTAGCAACTATTCCTCGATGGCGTATAGCGCACTGTAGGTGCGGATGTAGAGCGTACCGTTAGCCACCACAGGCGAAGCCGTAATCGGCTCACCCCCCATCTCGTTTGTCGACAAGATTTCAAACTCACGCCCAGCCTTGATCACCGAACAGACCCCGTCCTTGCCACAGAAGTAAATTTTCCCATCCGCGTAGACCGGGCTCGAACGATGCTGCACCGTATGGGTGCGATTAAGGTACACCTGCTCACCCGTTGCTATTTCTACGCATTGCAATTTGCCGTCGGTGTGCAAGATGTACGCCAGGTCGTCGACGATCAAAGGAATAGACACATCGGGTGTTTCGTCGAGCGACCAGGCGGTGAGAGCTGCATTTTCGTTGGCATTTCCAGCCAGTGAATTATCGACATTGATCGCAACCAAAGGGCCACTCTTGGCGGTCGGAATCAGAATCTTTCCGCTGCCCATTCCCGGAGACGCAACGAAGCGGAACGTGGGATCGTGGCGTTTGGGGTTCACATCGGTCGGTCCATTCAAGTTCCCAAACCGCCACAGTTCCTGGCCGGTTTCAAGCGAATGTCCAGTGGTGCAATCGGCGCCATGCGCGATTAAAAACTTGTGAGAGCCGTCGTCGTAAATGAAAGGGGAAGCGTAGGAGTGCTTGCACTCGAAGACCACCTTCGTTTCGCGATCCACGGCCCATACCGTCTCGCCGGTTTGCTTATTGAGCTTCACAATCTTGCCGGTTTGGGCCGGATTGTCAAACGCCATCGGTCCATGAATCAACTGCAAATACAAATGGTCACCATCCAGCACGGGTGTGGAGGTCATGCCGAATTGAATGTCAATCGTTCCGAAACGCTGACCCACATCCGACTTCCACACCTCATTCCCTTCGACGTCATAGCAGGCCAGAATACCGGTCGAGAAGAAGACCCAGACATGCTTGCCATCGGTGGAAGGTGAGGGCGATGCAGAATTACCTTCGCCAGCCCGGGCGTCTTGATTTCCATCGGTAACTTTCACGCGCCATAGTTCTTGCCCATCGTCCGTGTTGATACAAATCAGCACAAGGTCATTTCCATCAGCGGACGATAAGAACAGGCGATCATCCCAGACCGCTGGCGTCGCGCCACCTTGGCCAGGCAGGGGGACGCTCCATTTCACGCTTTCTGTCTTCGACCAACTCGTCGCGATTCCCGTTTCAGTGGAAATACCGGTGCCTTGCAAACCGCGCCATTGAGGCCAGTTATCTGCGTGCAGCGGAACAACAAAGCTAACGGTAACGAGAGCTAAAGCCGCAGCCAACCGCGAGCGTCTATTAGCGATAAAGCACTTTTTCATGATTGAATCTTCGGTGGGGGATGGTGAATGGGTTTCCGGGCGGGGAAGCAGCCAGAATCTTATGATAACTCAAAACAATTGCACGTTGGAGCGCACCCCCTTCTGACATGATGCTTTAATATAAAGTGGATGTCGACGAATCGCAGCGAAAGGCAATTGTTCATGTTTCAGCACTCAATCCAGACTCCCTTCGGACCGCTCGCTGCCACCTGGACTCCGAGAGGTCTCTTGGCCTGCGAATTCCTACGCAGCGGCACAGCAATTTTGCGCCGTCCAACCTGCGAGCTTGGCCAGCGGTCGGACGAACTCGACACCTCTGCGAAGCGACTGGAGCGGGCAATTGAAAACTACTTCCAGTGCGGACAACTCGAATGGGATTTGGATTCGCTAGACTGGACTGGAGTCTCCAATTTTCATCGTATTGTGCTGCGCGAGTGCTTTTGCATTCCAGCGGGTTCGACCCTGACCTATGGCGCGTTGGCGATGCGCGCCGGGAGCCCTAGGGCAGCTCGGGCCGTTGGTGCGGCCATGGCCCGCAATCGTTGGCCGATTCTTATTCCTTGCCATCGTGTCGTGGGGGTAACGGGGGCCTTGACCGGCTATTCGGGGACAGGTGGCATCGCCACCAAACGGCAACTTCTCGTTATGGAGCAGGAACAGACTGCGTTTACATTGACTTCCCAATGAATTTTGAAAGGTGGCTCCGTGCTTCGCCCACTCCTCCTCTACCCCGCGTGCTGCTTGTGCCTTCTCATTGATTCCACCGTTTGGTCAACCGATTTCTTTGTCACGATCGGAGGTGGATACAATCCAGGTGGTAATCAAGCGTCGCTCGAAGCCAACGTATTGTTCTTTCAAAAGGTGTTGAGCGAAGAGCACCAAGCATCGCGGAACGAGTCAATCTTTTTTGCAGACGGCTTCGACGAACAAGCCGACCTACAGTTTGTCAGCCCATCCGCTCTACCCATCGGCCCGCTGACCGACTTCTTAAAGCGCTTGCACGCGCGCGGTGGACCAGAAGTGAGTTATCGCAACCACGCAATCCCCGGGATCGCCGGTCCCATCGCGCCGCAACCGATTGCAAACAGTCTGCAACGGAGCGCGGGCCTGATGCAGGGCGGCGATCGCTTAATCATCTACGCGACCGCACATGGGGAGGAAGCCGATGGGGACAACAAGTTCAATACGTTCATCAGCTGCTGGGACAACGAACGTTTCTCGGCCAAAGAGTTTGCGCAGTGGCTTGACGCAATCCCGCAAGAAGTACCTGTGATTCTGGTCATGGCTCAGTGCTACTGCGGCGGCTTCGCCCGCACGATCTTCAACGACGCAGAGGTCAATGCAGGCTTGAGTGCGCGCATGCGTTGCGGCTTCTTTGCTCAACAACACGACTTGCCAGCCGCCGGTTGTCGACCCGATATCGAAAACGATGAAGAGTACAGCAGCTTTTTCTGGGGGGCATTTGTCGGCCGCAGCCGTAACGGAAAACCCTTGGTCGATGTGGATTGCAACGGCGATGGAATCATCTCGTTCGCCGAAGCGCACGCACAGGCAGTCGTCGTAAGTGAGACGATCGACATACCACTGCGGACCAGCGAAGTTCTTCTGCGACAATACAGCCGCATCGATCGTTACGAGCATCGTGGCTTGCCAAAACCCGCTGACGCATCGCAGGCTACCGAATCGCTGACCGTTGAGAACTTGCAAGCGATGAACGGCTCAATCAACGCATTGGCCAGCCAAGCGACTCCGGACGTCGCCTTCATAGTCAAACAACTTTGTAATCAGTTGTCGATCGATCTCAACAGCGATGTAACGAGGGTCTTCGAAGCTTATACGTTTCAGCAAGATGCATTGCAGGCGGCGCAACGCACGGCCTCGCGCAGTCGGCGCGGACGTGGCGGTGGACGAGGGGAGGTGCGAGCGTTCCGCACATCGCTGGAGGAGCAATGGCCTGAGCTGGCCGATCGCCGCCGCTGGCGGGACTCTGAGCTGCTTGCCGCCGATCAACAACTTGAAGTCATGGGGCGCATCGAAGAGCTTTCTGCCTACCCTGGGATCGTCGAGTTCTTCGATCAAAGGGAGGGAAATGCCCGGCGTTCGGAGTCCGCAGAATTGCGGGATGTCAAATTCCAGCGACTGATCAATACCCTGGAAATTATCGTGCTGGAACAAAACTTAGCTCGCGTTGCAACACCCGAGATCATCGATCGTTACCGCGCGATCCTGGCCGTCGAGCAATCGGGCTTGCGGCCAAACTAACTTTGGCCTCGTGGAGTCTTCACGACCACACCGTTTTTCCGATTGAAAGCGGGAAGGCCGCACGAACTAGAAATCCCAAAGTGCTGAGTTCACTGGGTGGCTTGCAGCAAGAAGTGTCGAGTGCGGCTTGGGCATTGATTGGGATTAGCCGTTTGGATCGACGGAGCGATCCACGACTTAGTGACGGAACATTTGTCGATGCCTTGCAGACCTAGAACAGCTCAAGTAATGTGCTAACTCCTCAAGGCTCGTGTCGCGATTCGGTATCAGAGGTGCGTAATTTTCATTAGACAAAGCTTGGCAGCGGCCTGGTTGGCTGGATGGGGATTGTGGTTTTTCCTTTCGACCAGCACCGTACGGCAGATGCAGTGGGAGACGTTGGAGTGGGGCTTGGTCGGGAACAGCCCGGCCAACCTTCCTTTGGTGCCACTTTATCAAACGCCTGAAGGACATGCTTGCAACACCATGACAGGTGATCATGAGGAAGGTCTTTGCGTTTCGATTTGAAGTCAGGACACGAGCAGGAATGAACTGTAAGGCCCATTAAGTATTCGGTGCCCGGTCCACCGAACCAGACAGGTTCGTCGTTGCCTGGGCAGCAGACTCTGTTTCACAGAAAGGCCGATGGGCAGTGAGCGTGATCCGCCTCTTCAACTTGAATTTGCCCAAGCGGCTGTGGCCGCAGTAATGCGTGAAACCAAGGAAGTCGAACGTCCCAGGACTCTGTCCCTCTCCAAAAGGCTTCATATCGCATTCAGCAAAGCGACCAGATCTTAGTAACTTCGTCTTGTCCTCAGCTAACTCTAACGAGAATCGACCTAGACGTTTCTTCATAACCTCTTGGAAACGCTGCGCGTCGCGTTCGAATTCAAACGTGCAGATAAAGCCATCTGCGTAACGCACCATCGTTGCTTCACCAGCGAGGCGTGGCTTCACTTCCCGTTCGAACCAAAGGTCCAGTACGTAGTGAAGATATACGTTCACTAATAAAGGTGAAAGCACCGCGCCTTGTGGTACTCCTCCTTCAGTCTCTTCGAAGTGTCCGTCGATTATGACATCGCCTTCAAGAACCGTCCGATTAGTCTCAACAACTTGGGATCACTCACACCGATCGCGAGCAACTCCATTAAGTGTTAATGGTCTCCTCTTCGGATGGGTGATGCATACTCAGGTCGACATGGTTGGGATCCATGCCGAGTGAGAACAATTGGGCTCGCTCTGGTTACTTTGATGACATAATGTAAAGCGCGAATCGGCGTTGGACCCCGGGTCTCCCTACGTCGCTTGCCATGACGCGACGTCGAGAAAAGTCTACGATCTCGTTTCAGGACGCGCGAACGACCGTACAGGTCTCGAAATCGTGTAACTTCCGTTCCTGCAGCGCTTTAGCACGAAGCGAAAAAGAGAATATTGTTGCGAAGAGGATTTAACACGGGTGGGGATAAAACGCATGCAGATATCAAGCAGATTAGCCGGCGCTGCCCGCCATCAGAAGTGCAAGTCCATACCAAATGGAAACACCCATTGCCGAGATAATCGCATGGGTCAGGCTGGGCTTAATCGGGTGCGCTGCGGCTAGAACCACCGCGCTGGCGATGTACGGAAGTGTGCTAAACAAGGGTTCTGGCCAGATTTGGTTAAAGGTAAATTCGGCCGGCAGGGTAAGCACAAAGATGACGTCATCGGCGCCTCCGAAATACACTCCTGCGGCAATGAAGCTCAATGCCGGCAGGATAAGCAGACTCACCAAAACTGTTCCGCGCCAACGAAACACATAGCGGTACAAGAGATGCGAGGCAACGCCTGTGCCAATGGCGATCGACCAAAGCAGGGCAATTGCCGTCGGCTCACTGCGCAATTCAGAGAGCATGAAAAGCCAAAACCCGCTCACTGCGGTCAAGACAAACAAGCCCCGGAGGCTGAACTGGCGGGCCCGGCGAATAGAGTTCTCGTTTGTTGCATTGAGCTCGGTGGTCATTGACATAGGACTAGCATAGTGCCGGCGACGCACGCATGCAAACAGGAATTTCAGATCGTTCGCTCGCAGCGCATCGACGCTCCTAAACGAAGCATCAAGCCATTAACTGGATCCTATGGGTTTCGTAAACACTTTTAGAAGGAAGTGCCATGAACATCGAAAATTGTCGCGGCTTGCTGCCGAATGTTCTTCACGCTCCGAGGCCTCAAACTCAGATGCTCAACGTCCATCACCGCGTGTGTGCAACGCCAGCGCATTGAACTCGTGATTGCCCATTACGGCTTGGGCAGTCCAAGTCGCAAGATCAGGAATAGCGTCAATCAAGGTCACCTGGCCTGTGGGAGCTAAAGAATTGACGCAGCCATCACAGCCAACTCACACACCGCCGGAACATGTCCCGGCGGAGTGATGCGATTTTCTAACGACGCTATTGACGCTGGGAGTACTGGGGAAGCGATGCCGACGTCGGCTGGAGCCTGTACAGTAAGGAGCCTGGGTGTATTTCAGGCGAAATACTCTCCGTACTCGCCTTCCCCCTGACCGCGACAATCCTGCTTCGTAGGGGACGGCCTTTGCCCGTCTTCGAAGGTCTTCAGAGGAGAACCAATAGCTGCGTTGCTTTGACCGCAGCACCCGTGCATAATGACACTGCGGATCTTCGCTCGCTCCATGCGGATCCTGCGCTCGATAACTCCGCCTAAGCCATCCCACCTCCGCCGACGAAGCCTGACTAAGTCTATTTCGATCAATCGTCGCGATCTGCTAACTCGGATCCCCACAAACCCACCAAAAATGCAGACCATGAAGAATGCTCCGATCATTACCCTGCTCATACTCGGAGTCGCGAGCGCGGTTCTGGCTGCGGACGGTCAGGAGACATCGGTCACCCTCGAAGCGGCCAGGCAACAGGGGCGAGCCCAATCCAGGTTCCTGAAAGAATCGACGAATGAGGTGACAGCGCCCCAGGTAGCAGGGACCGACGCTGTTCCGATGGCGAATGTGGCTGCATTTCGCGAGTCGGTGGAGCCGCTTCTGAAAAAGAGCTGTCTGGCTTGCCATGGTCCCGAGAAGTCTGAGGGCCGACTTCGCATCGACCAACTGAACCCGGATCTGCTGTCCGGCCCCGATGTCGAGCGTTGGCGCGAGGTCTTCGGCGCGCTCAGTACGTCCGAGATGCCCCCGGAGGACGCAGCGGATTATGCACTCGCAGACGCGGATCGCGGAAGCATTGTCGATTGGCTCAGCGAGGAACTCAATGCTGCGTCGCTCGTACATCGCAACAGCAGGGAGCATTCGTCATTCCGCCGACTGACGAATTACGAATACAACTACGCTTTGCAGGACCTACTTGGTCTGCCTTATCATCTCGCGAACAAACTGCCGCCGGAGTCCGCATCTGAGGACGGTTTCATGAACAGCTCGGAACTGCTGCAGATGTCGGTCATGCAATTCCAGATTTACCGCGAGACCGGTTTAAAGGCTCTCAAGCGGGCGACTGTCAGTGGTGAGCGTCCGCCAGCGGTCAGGTACATCATTTCGATGCAGGAAGAATTCGAGAAGGCAGGGTCCGAAAAGGACGAGGTGGCCTCTGACACCGGTAAGAAGAAACGAAAGCCGCGAAATCAGCGCGAGCTATTTCATCTCGAGACAGGCGAAAGTAGACCGTTTGCGGGTGGAAAGACGATGCCTCGGGACGAGGCTGCTGTCGGAACGACCCCAGCCGTTTCTCCGGTTGTGCTCGTTCTTCCGAAGTCGAATGAGCTCAAGCTAGACCTCGATCGCTTTCTTCCAGACGAAGGGATCATGCGCGTTCGCATTCGAGCCGGTCGCTCGACGATGAACGCGGATGAACACGCAAGCCTGCGTTTGATTTTCAGTGCCCACACCAGTAACGACGCCAACTTCTCCGAGCTCATCAGTGATCGTGATATTCCGGTGAGGGCATCTGCCGACGATCCCGAGTTCATTCACTTCGATATCCGGCTCGCCGACATTCAGCGCAACCCGTTCCGCCACCTCGAGACGACATTCCCCAGACGTGACGAATTTCTGCACATTCACAACGTCTCGAACGCACGGGGCGGTGAAGAAGGTCTCCAGGTGCTGATCGACCATATCGAGATCATCGCCCCGCATTACGAGCAATGGCCACCGAAAACGCACACGAATATCTTCTTTGAAAGTGACAACAGAACTGACGAACAACTCTATGGCCGCCAAGTGCTGAGTCGATTCCTGCGACGTGTTTGGCGTCGCTCCGTCACATCAACAGATGTCGACCAGTTCATGGCTCTGTTCGCGAAATACCGGCCAGAATTCGCGACTTTTGAAGAGGCGATGGTTGAAGTGCTGGCAACTGCACTGGCAACGCCGGAGTTTCTTTATCTGGCACAACGAGCGACAACCGACGACACGAAATCGTTGTCGAGGATCAGTGATCTGGAGTTCGCCAGTCGTCTCTCACTGTTCCTGTGGTCAAGCATCCCGGATGACGAATTGCTGCAGCTCGCGGAGCAGGGAAAACTCAGAGAGCCCGAGATTCTGACGACTCAAGTCCATCGCCTGCTGGCGGACCCGCGGTCAGCACGATTCTCCAGGCACTTCGTCGAGCAATGGCTGGGCCTGGACAGAATGGATAGTGTGACGCATGTCACCGACAGTTCATTGAAGGAAGCGATGCTGGAAGAACCGGTCGCGTTCTTTGCGGATGTGCTGAAGAACAACCACAGCGTCATTGACTTTATCCATTCCGATTACGCCGTCGTCAACGAGCGGCTTGCAGCCCATTACCAAATTCGGCAGGTGTACGGCCCGCATTTCCGCAAAGTTCCAATCACACCGCAATCAAATCGCGGTGGCCTGTTAACGAACGCAGTGATCATGACGATGAATTCCGATGGCAAAGATTCTCATCCGCTCAAACGCGGAGTCTGGACGCTGAAACGCATCCTTGACGATCCGCCGCCTCCGCCGCCTCCGAATGTCCCCGAAGTCGATCTGACGGATCCGAAGATTCTGAAAATGACTCTGAAGGAGCGGATCGTCGATCATCGTAACAAACCAGCCTGCATCTCGTGCCACTCCCGGATCGATCCCTGGGGAATCGCGTTCGAAAACTATGATGCCCTGGGAGAATATCGAACTCATGTAAACAACGAGCCCGTCGATGCGACTTCAGAGCTGTTCAATCGACAACCACTGGCTGGAATCGATGGACTCAAGCGATACTTGCTGATAGATCGACAGGATCAAATTGCCAGAGCGATCGTGCACAAGTTGACGGCGTATGCTCTTGGGCGACCACTGTCCTTTGGTGATAGCGCTGACATTGACAGTTTGACGACGCAGTTCAGACGACAGGATGACAGGCTAGAAGATCTAATCCACCTAATTGTCAACAGTAATATCTTTAACTCGAAGTGATGGGAACAGCAGAAATGGTGTCACCCGAAACTGTGGTCTCGCTCGGGCGGACTCGCAAATGTACAAAATCAGGACTCCTGCGTCGGGTGACGTACCGTAGATTCTTCAGCGGCCGCTCTCCTTGGAAATAAACCATGAACGACAAAGCCATATCACTGAGTCGCAGAACGTTTCTTCGTGGCTCCGGCATTGCTCTGGCATTGCCGTGGTTTGAATCGATGGCGGTCGGTGCTCCGGCATTGAATGAAACACCGAAGCGATTTGTCAGCATCTATCATCCTGACGGAGTTGGCTTGCCGCTCAAGTCCGACCCGGCGTGGACGGACTGGAGTTGGTTCCCCCAGGGCGGCGAGAAGGACTTTCGTTTCACCAAAGTGCTAAACGTACTTGAGCCACTGCGGGGTGACATCACGGTCTATTCCGGGCTGTCGCATCCTGACGCAAGAAACGTCCATGGCCATTCCAACGCGGATCAGTATTTGACCGGCGCGCCCATCGGTGGAAACGGACCCTATCGGAATACGATCTCGCTGGACCAGGTCTACGCGGAGCACGCGGGCGACTTCACTCGCCACGCTTCGCTGGTCATGTCGACCAATGGCGGTGTGGGCGGCCCGCGAGGTGCCCAAACTCAGTCATTCAATCGCACAGGCCGCCCGATTCCTGCGATGAACAAGCCGAAGGAAATCTTCGACATGCTGTTTGTAACCAGCGGCATCGACGCGGCCGCCAGACTGGCTCGAAGCAAAAGTGCCCTGGATCTGCTGATCGAGAACACTCGGTCGCTGAATCGCGAACTCTCCAGCCGCGATCAGAAAACGCTCCAGCAATACCTGGACGCTGTGCGGGATACAGAAGTGAAACTGGTGAAGGCCCAGCAGTGGATTGAGACTCCCATTCCGCAAGTCGATACCCGCAATCTGCATCTGGATGCTGAACCCAAAGAGGCCAGACTCTATTTCCAGACGATGTATGAGCTGATCTATCTGGCTTTCCTGAGTGATTCAACTCGGGTTGCGACATTTCAATTGGGACGCGAAAACGGCGAAGGCCCGCATGATCTGCTCTCACTGGCCGTTGGTCTGGGGGCCGCTCATGGCCTGACACATGACATCAAGAAGCCAGGGGGCTGGCAAAACCTGGGCACCTACAACCGCTATCAGGCGGAGGAATTTGGTCGTTTCGCCCAGAGACTCAAGGACACTCCCGAACCAACCGGCAATGGCAATCTGCTCGATAACACGCTCGCCATGCACGGCTCTGCTTCCAGCAGCTTTCACTTGTCACGCAACTATCCGATCATTTCCGCTGGAGGGAAGAATCTGGGCTTTATCAACGGCCGGTATCTGAAGTTCGGTAATGGCAATGAAGACAATCAGGCCGGAGCCGGCATCGACACGGATGCCGGCTGGCAAAGCAAGCCCGACGTGGAAGAGCTGCCGCTCTCGAAGCTCTTCGTCACGATCCTGCAGCGGCTCGGAGTCGAGACCGATTCGTTCGGAGGACAGACCGGTACGTTGAGTGGAGTCTAATGCTCTGTGAGGTTTTGCCAGGGTCACCGCTCCGCCATGAACCCGGCGTTCGCCCGGTCCGCCAAGTCTTCGCGGCTGCCATCGCCAACGTGCATGGCAATCAGGCTGATTTTCTGCGAGCCCCGCAGGGTCTCGACATCAAACCGCCACGCGGGAGAAAAAATCCTCATCACAGGACTCGTCGCCGCCTCCCGACCATCGATGTATACCTTGAAGCTTACACTCGGATGCATCGCGAGATTGGACCCGTTGCTGAGGCTGATCAAATACTCATCGACACCTGCCAGCCCAACAAACCGTTGGTACTCAGGCTTTAGTTCGTAGACGATTTCGCAGGGAGCACCTCCTCTCGAGTAATCCCTACCTCGCCGGTTACTGGATCGCGAGTTTGCAGTTCTAATTCGATTTGCCTGGCCGTTGATTTCACACTTGATGTCTGTTGGCGTATTCACATGGCAGCGCGCGTTGTTGGTCACCAACCTATCAGAAATCATCGGCCACGACAGTCTTGGAGTTCTCAGCGGCATCGGCGACAGTTACAACAGAGCTGGTGGTATGATAGTGATTCGCGGATAACGGGCAACAACTCGCTCTTGATGAAATGGTCCCACATGGTCCCTTGGTTTGCCCGATTGATTCGTGTTGAATTCCTGGCAATCGTCGGCTGGGCGGTTGGACATGCATCAACGAGCGTGGCGGCGGCCGATGACTCACTATTTAAGGATCTTGTCGCGCCCATTTTGGCCCAACGATGTCTCGAGTGTCACCATTCGCTCTCGCCCGAAGGTGGGTTGGACCTTTCGACTGCAGAGGCGGCATTTGGCCACGACCCAACGTTGATTGTGAGGGGCGATGCGGAGGCGAGTCAGTTGTGGCAGAGAGTTGCTCAGGACGAAATGCCTCCCGAGCATCCGCTGCCTGCGAACGAGAAAGAGAGCTTGCGAAAGTGGATCACTGCTGGAGCGAATTGGGAAGGCGGTCCCATCGACCCCTTTCGGTATTCGTCGGCGGAGCGGGCCGGTTACGATTGGTGGAGCCTGCAACCACTGGAGGACGAGATTGCCGTTCCACCGGTCGGTCTGTCGGGTGCCCATCCCATCGATCGATTTGTGGATCAGAAGTTGGTCGAAAAAGGGCTACAGCCTGCCGGGCGAGCTGACCCGCGCACGTTGGTGCGACGATTGTACAACGATTTGGTGGGCCTGCCTCCTACGTATGCCGAAGTGGTTCGCTTTGCACAGGATCCCGGCGATAAGGCCTGGGCCGCCATGGTCGATCAACTGCTTGCCTCGCCCGAGTTCGGCGAGCGTTGGGCCCAACATTGGCTGGATATCGCGCGCTTTGGTGAATCGGATGGTTTCGAATACAACCAGCCGCGCGAACAAACTTGGCACTATCGCGATTGGGTGATTCGCGCCTTCAATCAAGATTTACCATACGATCAGTTCGCGCGAATGCAACTAGCCGGTGATGTTATCGACGGGCCAACCTTGAATGGATTGGCAGCCAGCGGATTTTTGGTGGCAGGGGTTCACAACCCGGTTCTCGGTCAAAGCGAAGCCATGCGTGCGAATGCTCGACATGCAGAATTGGAAGAGATCGCGGCCACGACTTCGCAGGCGTTTCTCGGACTGACCTTGCACTGCGCAAGGTGTCACGACCACAAGTACGATCCTATTTCGACCGAGGACTATTATCGCTTTATCGCGGCGCTGGATGGCGTCCGGCATGGTAGTCGGGTGGCCCAATCCGGCGATGCGGCTGCCGAGGCGATCGTCGCCGCCACACGCTCGGAACTGCGGGAAATGCTGCAAGAGCAACAGGCACAGCGGGGTGCCATTCTCAGTCGAACCGGCAATGCGGTGGTCAGTCGCGATTCGTTCGCTATTAACGCGCAGGACCAAGTCTATTCGATTCGTTTGGCCGTCTCTCCGACGGTTTGGGAACTTCCCGCGCAGGCAACGGCGTCTGAAGATGGAATTCGGATCCGTCTGGTCAGGCCGGATGACTCTGTGTCCCAACAATTCAGCGCTCAGCCAGGTAGTTGGCAAGAGGCCGGTTCGCAAGCAAAGTTCGTCCCATTCGAATTCAAATATGTCGGCGACGGCAGTGGTGACTTGCGAATTCGTCTGGAGTCATTGAAGCACGAAGGACGATTCGGCGGTGCGATCGAAGCTCTTTCGATCCACGCCGCTGATGGGACTGAGTTGCTGACGGAATCGTTCGATGAGTTGTTGGATCTCGAACGGAGCGGCATTCAGGCTGACACTTCGGCAACCATCCATTTCGGAACGACATCGTTGCGTTGGGAGCATTTTGGTATCAACGCGATCCACGCCTTGCAAGTTGCTCCGGGGCAATTCGCGGTTCAATTGTTTGGTGGCGCGCTGGATGCCGTTGTCGAGCCAGAATCGGAAATGGAAAATCAACTCCAACGCCAACTCGATGCGTTGCCGAGTCCACCGTCTGGCGGCGCAGTCTATACGGTGGTTCCGGGACCGACCAAGGCAATGCAAGTGATGCGGCGCGGCGATCCCATGCAGCCGCTCAAGGTTGTGGTTCCCGGCGCCCCCAAGTCGATTATTGGACCCGATTCGGATTGGAAGATGGCCGCCGACGCCGAGGACGCAGAGCGGCGACTCGGACTGGCTCGCTGGCTGACGGATCGACGCAACGGTCCATTTCATCGGACGGCAGTGAATCGATGTTGGCACTTGTTGCTGGGCCGCGGACTAGTCACCACGCCGAGCGATCTTGGTTTCCAAGGAGGAAAACCGAGCCATCCAGAATTGCTCGAATGGCTGGCCAGCGACTTTCGCGCAACAGGTTTGTCGCTGAAGCGGTTGATCCGCACGATCGTTTTGAGTGAAACCTATCGCCGTTCTTCACGTGCCGAACCGGCCGTGCGCGAACCCGGTGAAGCCGTTGATCGTGACGCCGTTTGGCTGTGGCGCCGTCAACCGCACCGACTGCAAGCGGAAGTGATTCGCGATTCGATGCTGGCCATCACAGGTGCTCTCTCGCCAGCGCGTTTTGGGCCCGGCTATCGTGACGTCGTCATTGAGACAGTGGGAGCAGCCCACTACTATGGACCCTTGGATGCGGAGGGTAGCGAATTTGATCGGCGGACGATCTATCGCTGGCGGCATCGGGGAGAACGTCATTCGTTGCTCGAAGCATTCGATTGTCCCGATCCCTCCGTTGCGGCACCGGAAAGAATAGTGACGACCACGCCGACGCAGGCCCTGAGTTTGTGGAACCACCAATTTGTCTTGCGAATGTCGCGTGAACTCGCGGCCCGGGTGATCGAGGAAGTGGGCGACGATCCCGCCGAACAAGTTCGTAGCGTCTGGCGACGCGTCTTGTTACGAGAAGCAACCACCGCAGAACAGATCGCGGCCCGTGAACTTGTGTTAGAGTTCGGTCTAGCCAGTTTGTGTCGCGTGTTATTCAATACCAGCGAATCGATAATATTGGACTAAAAGCCGATCCTTCACGGCGTAGGGATGAAGGGTTTTAGGATCGGCTCATGGCAACGCGAAGGATATTCAGCCCATGCCCACCAAACATCAAGATGCCGGCAACACTTTCTTGCCGCACCGACGAGAGCTTCTCAATTTCGCGGTTGGAGGCTTGAGCACCGCAGCGCTTTGGACCTTGCTGCAAAGGGAGACTCGTGGTGCGGGTCTGCCGCTGGAAGCTCGAACGCCGCGCGCCAAAAGAGTCATTCACTTTTGTTTGACGGGCGGCTACAGCCAAGTGGATTCATTTGACCACAAGCCGTTGCTGGAAAAACTCCATGGTGGTCCGATCCCGGGTGACGCGGAGCCGGAGACGTTTTTCGGTAGTGCCGGATTGCTGTGCCGGCCACATTGGAAATTTCAACGTCGCGGAGAGAGTGGTCTGTGGGTGTCGGAGCTGTTTCCGAACCTGGCTCGGGTCGCGGACCGATTGACCATGATCCATTCGATGGTGGCTGATTCAGCCAATCATACACCCGCCACGTTTCAACAGCTCTCAGGCTTTCAAGCCAACGGCTTTCCCTCCTTGGGAAGTTGGTTGTCGTATGGCTTGGGCAGCGAATCGGACGAACTGCCCACGTTTGTCGTCCTCCCTGACGGAAGAAGTTTGCCCAGCGGTGGAGCCACAAATTGGGGTGCCGCCTTTTTGCCAGCCCAGCATCAAGGGGTACGTTTGCGTGGCGGAGCGTCTCCGATCCTGGATCTCTTTCCTGCGGGACCGATAACCACGGAGGAAGAGTTGGCGTCACGACGACTCTTGACGCAACTTGACGCCCAATACCAAGTCGGGCGCGAAGCCAATTCGATCCTGCCCGCTCGGGTCGCCGCGTTTGAAATGGCGGCTCGAATGCAAGCGTCGATTCCAACAGCCACCGATCTCACGCAAGAGACGCGGCATGTCTTAGATGCCTATGGCGTCGGACACGAAGCGACGGATGAGATGGCACGACGATGTTTGATAGCGCGAAGATTGAGCGAGCGCGGGGTCCGATTTGTGCAGTTGTTTGCCGGCGGCTGTTTGGGCGGAGATCCTCGCCACGGTTGGGACAGCCACGAAGATTGCCGATCCGATCATCAACGCGAAGCGGATCGAGTGGACCGACCCATTGCCGCTTTGATCGAAGACTTGCATCAACGTGGCTTGTTGGACGAAACCTTGGTGCTATTTACCACCGAGTTCGGCCGAACGCCGTTTGCCAATGCTCCGCTAGGTCAAATGGGAATGGGGCGTGATCATAATCCGGAAGGCTTTACGGTTTGGATGGCAGGTGGTGGTTGCCGCCCAGGCGTGGCTTATGGCGCGACCGACGACATCGGTTGGAAAGCGGTGCAAGACCCAGTTACCTGGCCGGACTTTCACGCAACCGTGCTTCATCTGTTAGGGATCGATCACACGCAACTCACTTACTATCACAATGGAATTCAACGCCGTTTAACCAATGTCCATGGCTCGGTGATCAGCGACATACTGGCGTAATCGCGGTGCCAGAACAATCGCGCGACGGTGTCCTGACCGCCAGCGAAAAGCCCCTTAGTGCTAGTCATCGACCGGATGACGGCCAGATCGGCGGCACAAAATAGCCAACAGCATCACGACGATTATCAAGGAAGCGTTTTGATCGGCCTCGAAGCATCGTTGAAGCTCGCAGCTTGGGCACGTCCTCTCCTAACTTAGTAACTCGGTTAACTCGCCCGTGCTGTCGGCAAATGCGGGGCACTCGACACCGGTTCGATTCAACATCGTCAGCAACAGATTCGACATCGGCACCTGATCGCTGAACTTTAGAAAGCGCCCGTGCTTCAATCCCATTTCGGAGCCACCGGCCAGGATCAAGGGGTAGTTGTTATTGTCGTGAGTCACACTGTTGCTACTGCCGTACAGCACCAAGGAATGATCCAACAGCGTGCCTTGTTGTTCCTTGACGGAATCCAGACGATTCAGGAAGTAGGCAAACTGTTCCGCCATGAAACGGTCCCATTGGCCCAACCGTTCGGAGCCGCCGGGTTTGTCCCAGTCATGCGCCAGCGTGTGCAGCGAGTCTTTGAAGCCCTGCAATTGCGGAAACTTGGCCGCTTTCGAAGAGCAGTCGGCCATGTTCGTGATTTGATACGTTGCCACGCGTGTCGAATCCGTACGAAACGCCAAGTAAATGAGGTCGTACATCGTGCGAATAAACTGCAAGGGGGCTTCGTCATCGGAATCCAGGTGCAACCACTTGCGTTCTTCATCACGCAGTTCCGGCCGCGGAATCTCCAGCCAACGCTGCGAGCGCTCGACACCTTCTTCGATTTGCCGCACGGCCGCCAAATACTCGTCCAACTTTTCGCGATCCTGATTGCCCAAACGGCTTCGTAGCGAATGAGAATCATCCAGGACCCGATCTAGCATACTGGAAGCACTCTTGAGTCGCCGTCGCTCGGCGATCGTATCAGGATCACCCGCGCCAAAGAACCGACCAAAGATTTGCTGTGGCTGGTGCAGGGCCGGCAACGGACGACCTTTGTCGTTGTAAGAAAGCGTACTCGACCGAGTCGGCTCACCCACACCACCATCAGTCGACATCACCAGAGATGAAAAGCGTGTTTGAGCGCCTATCGACCCAGCCGCGACTTGATCGATGGAGATCGTATTGACCAGGTTCTTATTGTTCAAGTAAGCACCGGTCAAGAAGGTATCGGCCGTGTCATGCGCCCCCATCCGACGTCCGTTAGGATGGGACAGGCCGCCCAGTACGGTCAGCTTTTCGCGTTGGGACTCCAGCGGCTTCAGCGTCTCCGTGAATTGGAATTCTCGCCCATCGCCTTTCGGAAACCAACGCCAATGAGCATGTTCGTGATTTTCGGGAGGCAAGGCGACGCCGAACCCAAAGTACAACGCACAGATTCGTCGTGGTGGCTGATGCACATCGACCGGTGCTTCGTTCGCCTTCGCCATACACTCCATCCAAGGGAGCCCCAACGATACGCCCGTCCCCATCAGAAACGTCCGTCGATCCAAATGCCAAGATTTCTTTGCCATGTTCGGATGTCTTTCTTGAAAAAATCACCACAGCCCCAGCTGCAAAATCACTTCGTCTGAAACGGCTCGCTTGACACCACTTTGTGTACCAAACCCCTCATTCGATAGTTGTCTTGCGCGAACTGATCCAGGACTTGATCGACGGCCGATTGATCGGTCAACTCCAGAGATCGGCCCAACGCATAAGTCAACAAACGCGACACGAGTGATCGCGCAAACTCGTGTTTTCGTTCATTGACCAAATAATCACGCAATCCAGCAGCACCAGACACTTCCCGCCCATCGGGCAGGACAACCTTCGCGATGACCGGTTGCGTTTGGGCAACATCAGCAGTGGCATTTGAAATGTCGGTGCGCCACCTGCCGACAGCATCATAATTCTCCAAGGCCAGTCCCCACGGATCGAGCGGGCGATGGCATTGATTGCAGGATTTTACCGTCCGATGAATCTCGAGTTGTTCGCGCACTGAGAGTTCGTGGAACTTGGGGTCGGCTTCTTCTAGCGAAGGCACATTCGGCGGCGGTGGTGCTGGCGGATCGTTCAGCAGTCGATCGCGAATCCAAACGGCTCGTCGGACCGGATGCGAATCGGCTCCCGTCGAGTTACTAAGCAAAATGCTGGCGTGGCTCAAGAGGCTGCCACGATGCGACTCGGGGGTCACCGAGACCCGTCGAAACGACCGACCGAGGACGGCTTCAATTCCGTAGTGTTTCGCCAGTGGTTCGTTCAACATGGTGAAATCAGAGTCCAGCAATTCAGTAGCACTCTGGTTCTCGTGCAACAATTCGGCGAACAGGGCGTGGGTCTCGGCACACATGTCCTGCTTCAATCGATCGTCAAAGGCAGGATAGCGGTCGCGATTGACGGCAACATTGTCGACCGTGTCCAATTTGAGCCACTGATCGGTAAACTGTTGCACAAAGCGTTGAGCCCGAGCGTCCGCCAACATTCGTTCGACTTCACTGGTCAAGTTCTCCCGCAGCGTTCCCGCCGACGCGAGCTCCAACAATGGCTGGTCAGGCATCGTGCTCCAAATAAAATACGACAGACGAGACGCCAGTTCGAATTCATCGAGCGATCGCTTCTCGTCTCCGGCAGGCTCCAACAGAAATAAGAAATCGGGCTGGATCAGGACCATTGCCAAAGTTTCGCGAATCGCTTCCTCGAACGAAGGAAACTCGGGCCGAATCTCCTGATAAAACTTCATAAAACGGGCCACTTCGGCTTCGGGAACATTTCGGCGATAGGCACGAGTCAGGAACCGCTGCAGCACTTGTCCGATATAAACAGGGTCCTCGGGATCCATGCCGGGAGCTTCGTGCAGAATTCGGCGATGCAACGCCGGTGGCCACTGATCGTAGTCGTGACCGTGAAACTCGACCGACTGAATGTTCAACCTTGGCAAATGATCTTCGCTGGGGTAAGTGAACTTATCACCCTCACCTTTTTGCCCGGCCGGCAGAGGCGATCCATCGTCATAGACGTTCCGAACTCGGACGACCAGTCCGGGAAACTTGCCCTGCCCGCGCACGGGCAGCGGAAAATTCTCCAGCCGACCACGGGATTCAAAGGTCTGAGAGTCGGCTGAAGTCACTTCCACCAATTCGAACTCACGCATCGAAATTTCCGTGTCGATTTGATAGCCGACGGACACCTCCAACAAAGGATAACCCCGTCGCGGCTTAAGATCGGCGGTCAACTGGACACGAACTCGAAAGTCTCCATCATCTGGATAGTCATTGACCATCTTGACCAGGAATTCCTGCCGTCGACCCAAGTGATTCGATCGTTCGGCCTCGCCCAACCAGCTATCGATACTGGTGGCAGTGAAAGTATGTTTGATGGCCGGTGGTTGCTTGCCCTGGACGATCACGCGATCGAGCGCTCGGCGTGCCGTAGCCAGATAGTACTCGAGTTGCAACGACGACATTTGAAGCGACAGGCCGTTGTTGCGAAAGCCATCAGCCGACACGGCATCGGGCGGCAAGTCCCGGGCGTAGTCCAGCTCGAGTCCCAAAAGATCCTGCATCGTGTTTTGGTACTCGACTCGATTCAGTCGCCGGAGAACGACCCGTCCATCGGTCTTGCGACGATCCGCCAAAGCGGCTTTGATCAATTTAGAAACCCAGTCGTTCAGGGTCGATAACTGTTGGCCCGTCAGTTGAGGTTCATCGGGGGGTGGCATTTCGCTGGCTTGAAGCACATTCAGTACCTCGTGCCAAGTCTCGGCTGCCGCGCGATCCTCGTTTAAATTGATCGAAAGGTTGTCCAGGCGAACGTTTGCCTCTTGAACCTCCGGTCCATGGCAGCGGATACAGTGGGTCTGTAACACAGGCAAGACATCGCGCTCGAATTGAATTTCATCGGCACGCAAGAATTGACTTGCCAAGCCGCAGCAAAACACAACAGAGAATACGAGCTGCTGCATGGGAGGGAATCGAGCTTTGCAAGGTGGGGGCAAGCCGCCGAGCGCGGCTTGTGTATAGGCAGGGAGCCCGATTGTACTCTAATTACAAGTCGGCAACCACCGCGAATTTCCTTTTGGGGTACGGTTTCGTTGCCCGCTTCGGCTGCAACCCGCTGCGCCACGAAGTTGGCCGGATCCGGACAATCGAGAAGGTCGCTAGACTGAACCCCGCCACCGGTCTGTTTGCAGGGGAATGGAATTGAAGTATTTTACCGAAACGCCTGACCAACGCGCCAAGGTGGCCGCGCAGGATGCTGTCCTGGGCGCCGATTTCGGGGTCTCCTCGGAAGAACTGGCCGAGAGCGTCATGTGCACATGACGTCAAATGCCCCCCTCTTTATGCACGTTGCGAGGTTGAAAAGCGGACTGAGTGCTTTGAGGGGTGCGGACAAACGGCAACGCGCCGGGAACACGAAATGTCAATACTTTTCGGAGGTACATTGCATTTCGATTTGGCATTCACTGCTTCGTAGCGGCTCTAGATCGTTGGCGGCGGACTTCAAGGCTTCAATGGGTGTGTGGAGGCTTCCGACACGGAGTTTTCCCAACTCATACGCAAACCTCCGGTAAACAATTACCGCCTGCTCGGACTGCTTGGCAGCCGTGAAACTTTCTGCCAGGCGGCGGGCAATGGGTGGCCCAAGATAGGCATTCTGCTTTGGAGTTTTTCGAGTGCCGATTTCGATCCCTTGCTCGATCAATTTCTGTTGCTCTTCTGCGGGAAGGCTGGCAATGGCTTTCGCTCTTTGCTGGAACTCAAGCACTTCAGCCAATAGACCTCGCCAAACCGCTTTGGATGGCTGTGGATTGACGATCATTCGCCGAATTTCGTCCATGTCTAGGTCAGACGCGGATCGCTCTTCCACAGATGCGAATTCTGACTCCGTTTTTATGTTGCGAAAAGTGACTGTCGCTTCCGCCTTATCGGTCTTCACCCCTGCAACCCCGGCTAACAGTTCGGCGCGATCGTAAACCTTGGCTCGTCCTAATTCGTGCCATTCGTCGCCCACTTGGCGTACGAGTGCCCGCAGATCCTCGCCCCTAACCTCGATCCGAAATTCGACCGCTTTATCTTGCCTATTCGCTACATCAATCCCACCGATCGTTACCACTAAGAACTCAAAACGCTTCACTATCCGCTCTGAAAGCTTGGTCTCACCTAGCTGTCACGCTAGACTGAACGGTCGTCAGGCCCCGTAGCTTCCGCATAAACTGCCTGCACGAAACAGCTCAGTTCAACGCACAAGCTAACCCGCCGTTACGCTTTGCTACACTGGGGTAGCTTGATACTCGCTAGGCTTGGGGCGGTGAACGTTTGGCGGATATTCGTGCGTGATCGCTTTAGACGGCTTCGCCGCCCTGTAAGGAATGGAAGATTGAGTCAAAACATGCGTCAATTATTGCGAGCTGCCTGTGGGGTGTTGCTAGTCGCAGCCATCGGGGTCGTTTGCTGGATGGCGAACGCGATTGGTCGTGACAACATCGACGCGTTCCGCGATTGGAATTCGTTGTACGACTACATCACCGTAGGCGGCGTAGTATTTTCTTGTGTCCTGTTGGGCTCGCTCGCAGTCACGTCTAGGAGAGGTGTAAGACTAACGCTTATCGTGCTGGGGGTTTCCCTGTTGGCAAGCGGGACGTGCGGCCACTACGGCTTCAAATACCTCAGCGATACTACAATGGCACCCATTCCCCCGATGAAGCAGCTCAAGCCTAATGCTGCGGAAACCGTCCTCGGGTTTCACTACGTTTGCCCCACGTCGGGAGGATACGTAGCCTTTGGGGACGGTTCGGTCAGACACGTCAATCGTGAGCACTTCGCCACACTTCGCCATGCTGACACGCCCGACCAACAACCGGAATTCACTTCCCCAATCAAGGAGCCATCGGCAGACATGCCGAGTGAGAACGCCGATGAGCAACAGGGTAAGAGCGCATTAAGTTTCGTTCAAGACGCTCAAGAACGCATCAATCACAGCAACAACTTGAAGCGGATGGCCGTGGATCATTTTGGCTTTCAGCCCCGGGATGGTATCCGGGTGCCGTTGAAGCCCGAGCACTTCAAAACGTACCCTGGGATGACTGACGAGTTACGAAAGGCTATATCCGACGGCACCTATGTTTGGTACTTTGGCTGGGCCCCAGTTGTTTCCTATGCTGCCGAGAGGACCCAAGCCCTTTGGTACGATTTCGCCAGCTGGGCCTCGGTCTATTTCGCAGGTTTTGGTGCCGGTTCGTTGCTCGCAGGATTGGCCTTAGTGATAAAACGTTCGAACCCAATGCTGGTCGCGGGCAGTGAATCGACCTAACCAGATGGCCTGCACGAATTTCGGCATCGGAGACTCAGCGAGTTCTTCCACGCTGATTTTGTCATCGTCGTTCACGTCGAACGTCATCAGCAACTGCGCTGGACCTACGCTAGTGCCACTCCGTCCTTGAAAAAAATTGCCCCGCATTCCAGAAGCAAAAGCATCAGTTACGCTGCTTTTGGATACAGTCTTTTCGACCTGAGCCAAATCGGCGGTTCCTCCTTCGGAGATGCAATAAAGTAACGCGTCTGACCGAACAAACAATTCGCCATTGGCGGCTGCAAACGATGACTTGAACGGAGTCGTGTCGCCCGCAAAACGATTGGTGGAGACTTCCTCAAACTCTGGCTTCAGCCGAAATGCGATGGTGCCCCCTTGCTGAGTCATTGACAACCAGACGTTGTTAGCCTTCGTTAATGTCGCGTACGTAATATTCCGCTCGGCGCCTCCCATGCGTTCGCGCCAGAGCGTTTCGCCTGTGGCAGCATCCGCACATGTGAGAATCCCATTAGTGCCCACCCAGTATAGTTTTCCCTGATCAAACACGGGCGAGGGAACGCCTGGCCCAGCATTTCTAGACCAAACGGTATCCATGATCGGTAACAAAGCCTTCAAACTTGTCTTCGGGAAATTGCGTTGGCGGACTTCGCTGCCACAAGATTTCGCCGGTTCCCCGATTGACACAAACGAGGTTTCGCCGAAGGTTTGCCAACTCTCCTGGATTATTTACATCTTGCCCAAAACCAGAAAATGTTGTCACGAACACTCGGTCGCCAACAACAATCGGACTGCTCACACCTTTACCGGGCAGCGGAATCGCCCACTTTAGATTCTGATCATCGTCCCACTGAGTCGGAATGTTCCCTGTGTAAACTCCTGCCGCGTTTGCACCACGAAACTGCAACCAATCCTCCCCATAACCCGCTTTCGGAGGTAACAGGAGGAATAGCAAGGCAGAACCCGCTAAAAACGTGCTGTGATGCGATATAAAAGGCCAAATCATTTTGTTTCCTCTGATAACGGTGAAGTCCAATACTGACAGTCGATTAGTGACTGCGCTTTATCAAAAGGTTACAGCTGGGCATTTCGATTTGTCAGAAACTTCGACACACGTCTCGCGGATCGCTGCCAAGACGGATGATCAAGGTGACGCTCGGCGATCAACGTTCAGATTCCCGCAGGCAGGTCGCGCCGTGTGAAAGCGGCTAATGCAAAGAGGATGCTTGTCGTCCCCAGGATGAAAAGTAGCGATGTGTTAAAGGCGAACGTGTTCCCTTGGGTGACGATTTCCACGGGGTCGAACATCTTGAAAATTGAGGCCGTCTCGAGGAACTTCCATTCGTCCATGCCGGGAAGGTTTCCAAATCGAGATCTCGAAGCGCTATCGTACCGCCGTAAGACTTCGTCAGTGCCTCGGTCTTTATCATTTCGGTCCCTCTGAGAGGTCTGCAGGGACATCTACTGGTTGAGTTTTAGGCAAGTAGCGTTCGCGAACTGAGTTCGTTAGTTCGCGCCACAGTGCCTTCTGTTCTTCGTCTAGCGCTTCGGCAACCTCATCCTCCATCCGCTTAAATTCGTTGTGTATTGCTCTTGCACTTTGCTGTTGATATTCGGCGATTCTGGCATGGCGCTTAGTGACGATCGCTCTGAGCCTTCCGACTTGTTCGTCGTTCAGGCTCAGTTCATGCTCGAGTCTGGGAACAATAGCATTGGGCAGTGCGTCGAGATGCTCTCGGTAATAGTTCATTCGAGAGTGAATCGTTTTCGCTGCCACCATCGCGCCCACAATGCCACCCGCAGCGAATACCAAGAGCAAGACGCCGCATTGAACCCATCGGGACATGGTTGTTCGGCGTGGAGTGACGGTATTCATGGTAGATTTCCGAACAAATGCATCAATTTGTTTGTCATAAACTGGGTCTTAACAGGTTAAGTAGGCGATCCATGGTTCCGACAAGGCTTGCCATGCTGGCCAGAACGCTATCAATACTGCGGCAGCAGTCGTCAATGCAAATCCAACGAAGGCGATTGGTACGGGATCAAGCGACGCTGGACGCGGACCATCGGCAAGAGTGGCAATCACTCTCGCACGAACATCAATCTGCGGCACTGGCTCGGATCGCGCAGAACTAGTGAGGTCCTTCAAGAGTCTGTCGACGTCTGTCATTTTTGTGTTTCCTCGATAAGTTTTTTAAGTCGGTTTCTTGCTCGATGTGCCTGGACTTTGACCATTACCCGAGTCCATCCGGCTAGATTCGCCGCTTCTGCGACGCTGCAACCATCCCAATACAGCAGCGTCAGCACCAATCGGTCGCGGGGCGATAGCCGGTCGAGCAAATCACCTAGCACGTCTCCAGCCCCAGTCTCGTTCCATGTGTCGCCAGATGTGAAATTATCAAGTCGATCACGAATCTCTATCAGCGACACAGTTGATTTCTCACGAGCGTTGGTTTTCCAAAAACGGTACCCTCGGCGCACCGCAATCTTCCTCAGCCAGTGCAAGAATGGGGCATGAGACCGATACGTATGCAAACTGGTAAAAGCTTCAACGAAGACGTCGTGTACGAGTTCTTCGAGCACGGCTGGCTGACGTGAAAATCTCCTCATCTGGTCGGTGATCGTCCGCTGATACTTGTCAATGATTCCCCCAAATGCGTCGTGGTCGCCGTTGACTGCAAGCACAACATCATGCGTGTCGGTTGCTGGCTCCGCTTTCTCTTGCGAGTCGTCGGACGACATTTCCAAGACGGCGCAGCAGCGTTCCCAGATATCAGAATGCCACCACGAATCTTTCCAATCTAAAGCAAACGCAACTTGCATGCAGTTTTCAACTCCATCAAAGCCGAATAGCCCGAACTGTTTGCCATTGGCAGAGAGTTCGAGCATTAGTCGGCTGCCCCATCAGGTTAGTTCACCATCATTTTTCAGAGCGACCACCCCGACCACCTCGACCGCCCCGACTGCCGCGGTCGCTGTCACTTGGCGGGCCACCCCGTCGCGGTCCGGCGAGAATAGTCGCGGCGATTTCTTCCGCAGAAACGCTGCCGCTTCCGTCCGTGTCGGCGCTTTCGAAGCGATCCCACAATGGGGCGGGAACGTCGTCGGCGGTCAGTTCGCCATCTTCATTGTCGTCGAAATTCGAGATAAGGTG
>JBGSJT010000490.1:0-3097 GCA_041741715.1 Pirellulaceae bacterium
ACGCCCTAAATACACAAAAAAACATCGCTGAAAAGATTGTCGATGCTAAAGCGGATTATACCCTGGCTCTCAAGGGAAATCATAAAAATCTAAATGACGAGGCTAAATACTTATTCGACGTCGTAAAAGTCGATGCTTCCATCACTGCTGACCTCCACTTTGAAGAAACTGATAAAGGTCACGGTCGTATCACGGAGCGCAAATATGACGTCATCAAAGTCGATTCGACAAATTTGCCACAAACGATTGAGTGGAAAGGATTACAAGCCATCGGTAGAGTCGAGACAACTTCTCTGAGGAATGGGCGGGAAACTTTCGAATCTCGTTATTACCTATTGAGCTACTGCAGCGCCCAAGCCTTTGCTGTAGCAGCCCGTGGGCATTGGGGAGTGGAAAATCTCCTGCACTGGACGCTTGATGTCACATTTAAAGAGGACGCTTCCCGAAAACGCAAAGACAACGCGCCGAGAAATTATTCTCTCATCCGCAAATTTGCTCTTAACGTCCTGCGACAGTTCAAAGGAAAACTTAGCATCCCTTTGGCTCACATCAAAGCAAATGCCAACTTAGAATATCTCAAAACAATGCTGACTCAGGCTGGTTTTGCATCACAGACCGCAAACAAGGCTTAGGCAATGGCATTCAGCTGTAGCACGTGGTCGGTTCTGAAATCCGTGGTCGGTTCTGAAATCCGTTGCCGTGATCGGAAGCCAGATATCTGTCCAGAGCGCCGTTAGCTGGACAGCCTACCGTTCAAAGGCCAGGGACAGAACACAGGACCGAAATCCGTAAACTTAGCCCCGCTCCCGATCACCGGCCTGAGCCAGATCACCGCCGTCAACTGATTTTTGATGAGACAGCCCTGAGCCCAGTCCGTCCGTTCATTGTGCATCGGTATTCAGCATGGTAAAAGTTGATATACCTGTGACGACGCATTTGGAAACCTAAACTTGAGCTTAAGCGTTCATAAATTTGGCGGTGCCGCCTTGGCAACTGTGGACCGCATTCACGAAGTTGCGCGCCTTCTCGCATCTTTCCATGCGAAAGGGAATCCTCTCATAGTTGCCGTGAGCGCCATGGGCCATGAGACAGATCGCCTTAAGGACCTCGCCTACGAATTAAGCAACTCGCCCTCGCCACGCGAACTTGATATTTTACTTTCGGCGGGAGAGCGCGTCTCAATGTCTCTTTTGGCCATTGCGCTCAATCGCTACGGGGTGCCATCGAGCTCGTTTACGGGATCTCAGTCAGGTATATTGACCGATTCGTGCCACGGCAATGCCAAGATTGAGGAGATTCGCGGCGACCGGATTCGGACCTGTTTGGCAAGTCGCAAAGTGGCCATTGTCGCAGGATTTCAAGGAATGAATCTGGAAAGCAAAGATATCACGACTCTGGGTCGAGGGGGCACAGATCTCACAGCGCTGGCTCTCAGCCACTGTTTTGAAGCTGCGCAGTGTACGCTTTACAAGGATGTCGAAGGTGTTCTAGAGGCTGATCCACGTATCATCCCCGCCGCAAAAGTAGTAGCTAGATTAAGTTGGGGCGAGATGGTTGAGCTTAGCTGGTCGGGTGCCGGCGTCGTCCATGCGCGTGCCGCTGAACTCGCAATGAAAGTTCGTATCCCATTTCGCATTAAATCGTTTTTGTCAGACACTGCCTCGGATGGGACGTTAGTTTCAGGAGATCCTGATTTGGAGTCATTTTATCTAAGTTCGATTTCGCAACGCTCGCCTTTAGGTCTCTTACGAAAAACATTGCGAGGTTCTCAAAAAGACTGCTTGCAGCAACTTCAAACTATCCAAGCCTGGTTTTGGCAGCGTGATTGTGCCCCCTTGCTTATGGAAACAGATTTGACTGATGCTGGCGCGACGGCGTTGCGCCTGCTTGTTCCACTTGATTTGGCTTCAAGATTCATTGACGAATGTGGTCGAGAAGACCTAAGGGTAACATCGCCTTTGGCTGCTTTAACTCTTGTTGGCAATGGTTTTAAACAAAATCCCGAGGTTTTGGATACCATATTGGGCAGCTTGCCTGAAATGCCACTGCTAACCTCGGTGAGCTGTCAAAGCCTAACCCTGTGCCTTCAGGAAAGTGCTATGAAAGAGTCGCTGGTCGCCCTACATAAAGCTCTAGAAATCTACCGCAACAGCTAGGCTGATTGAATCAATGCGCTGGGACTGGATGAACATTGTAGCTGGCACCAGACCAAGTCGCCAGTCGCTCCATCGGTAATAAGCTGCCAAGTCAAATTTTGCGTACACTCCAAAACCCGAGTCAAACCCGCTTACGTAATCTGAAGGCTCGTTTGACGGACCACTGACCTCAGCCATGGTATAAGCTCCACCTAGGGTAGCGGAGCCTCGCAGCGATAGATCTCGATTCTGGTTTACGTTGTATGCTATACCGGCACCGACACCCAAGGTATTCTGAGAAAACGAGCCATCCGGCAAGTCAGACCCAGCGCGGTGATTGACAGATCCGCCTGCGTTTACGAAAGTGGCATCGACGGTCCACGCAAAATCATGCGCTAAGCTTTGCTCGCGGAATCCGGAAATCATTGGGCCCCAAACCCCTGCGCCTACAGTTACAGCGGCCATTCCGATTGCCGCTTGCCAAACTAATTCGGGCTTGCGCTGGAACTTTCGAAACGAATCTAAAGTAGCTTTGCCGAGCGGACGAGCGACATCGTCACGAGTAATCGCGCCGAAAACTTCTTTAAGGCGAACGACCCTTGTCTCGCCATTGAGCCGACTCACTTGACCGTAGGCCACGAGATCGCCTTGAGGGTTGAAAATTCCAACACGCGAGCCCAGGTGCAGGCTGCGATTCTCAAACTCACAAATACCCTGATCTTTCGCGCAACGTAGACCAGCAGCCTGGGTTTGCGCCGGCTTTAGAGCCATTAGCAATAGGCAAGCTAATTGAAAAGTTATGATTCTCACTCGGCTATCCATACTGCAATTCCCACCAAAAAAATGGTTCCCAGGGACTTAACAGCAAAAGGCGGTCCAATCGTCAAGCAAGCTATTTTAAAGCCTTGTAGAAAGTCCTGGTGTCAATTAACTTGACAGTCCACTGCCTGAGCGATCAGCCA
>JBGSJT010000491.1:0-16879 GCA_041741715.1 Pirellulaceae bacterium
CGCACTGGCGGCTAAAGCCTGGACTCCAGCGCACCGGCGGCTAAAGCCTGGACTCCAGCGCACCGGCGGCTAAAGCCTGGACTCCAGCGCACCGGCGGCTAAAGCCTGGACTCCAGCGCACAGGCGGCTAAAGCCTGGACTCCAGCGCACTGGCGGCTAAAGCCTGGACTCCAGCGCACCGGCGGCTAAAGCCTGGACTCCAGCGCACCGGCGGCTAAAGCCTGGACTCCAGCGCACCGGCGGCTAAAGCCTGGACTCCAGCGGACCGGCGGCTAAAGCCTGGACTCCAGCGCACTGGCGGCTAAAGCCTGGACTCCAACGCAGAGTGGCATTGTCCAACCAATATCTGTTTGCAACTGGAGGACGTAATGTGCAATCTCTCTACTACTTATTTTCTGCTTTTCCTGACGACGGGTTTGGGGTTCTCTGGGCGACCAGTGCTTGCTCAAAATCCCAAGCAGCCCAACATCGTACTGGCGGGTGACTCCACGGTAACAGACGAATCGGGGTGGGGAGCAGGTTTTAATACGATCTTCGAATGTACGAATCTAGCCAAAGGCGGACGCAGCTCGCGAAGCTATCGTACCGAAGGTTGGTGGGATAAGTGCTTGCAGGCCAAGCCCGATTATCTACTGATCCAATTCGGTCATAATGACCAACCCGGCAAGGGACCTGAGCGTGAGTCGGAGGCAACAGGCGACTTCCGCAAACATCTAACGGACTTCGTCGCTGAAGCGCGCCAGGCTGGTATCCAACCTGTCTTGGTGACTTCGTTGGAACGCAGAAGATGGAACCCTAAAGGGACAATCGAATCAACTCTCAAAGACTATGTCGTTGCCACCACTGCGGTCGCTCATGAATTGTCGGTGCCGCTGATCGATTTGAACCGCCTGAGTATCGAACTCTACAACCGGCAGGGAGAAACTGCGGTGCGGGCCATGGAGCCAATGAGCGCGGAAGGTGCCGACCATACGCACTTGAACGCCGAAGGGAGCGCTGCCATCGGTGCGCTAGTTGCTCGCGAACTGATCCGCGTCGTCCCTGAGCTGAATAGTTACGCGAAGTTCGCTGATTCTAAAAATGACACAACACGAGCGGATCCACACCGCAAGCTAGGGGGGCTGAGTCTCCAAGAGACCGGTCAAACCATTGCCATCATGCATGGCGACTCGCACGTGTTGGTGTACAACAAACAGTCACCTCCGGTCCCTGCTGGCATCGACTCTGTTTACGCGCGCAGCGGTTTTCTGCATCCCGTTCATACTCCCGCCGGTAAGATCGTGACCGCGACTTTTCCCATCGATCATGCGCATCAACATGGTATCTTTGCAGCTTGGGTTAAGACGAAGTACGACGGTCGCGAAATCGACTTCTGGAATTTGGCGGGGAACACCGGGCGTGTTTTGCACCAGCGCGTCAAGGCGACTTTTAATGAAGCGTCTGGTACAGGCTTTGAAGTCGATCTGATCCATCAAACGGCAACCGCTCCCGTAGTCGATGTGCTGCGCGAAAATTGGAAGGTAGTCGCCTATCCCACCGATGGTAGCTTCTACTGTTTTGATATTGAATCCCAACAAACAGCGTTGACCGACAAACCTCTCGTGGTAGAAGAATATCATTATGGCGGCATGGCACTACGCGGCCCAGTTGAATGGGTGCAAGGAGAGAAACTGGTAGGTGCCAACGGCCAAGCTCACGTATCGCAATCGAGCGATTTTCTCAATGATCTCGGTTCGGATCGTAAACAGGGGAATCACCAACACTCTCGGTGGGTTTCGCTGCATGGCGAGATCGATGGCAACACTGTGAGCATTACCGTGCTGGGGCATGCCAACAATTTTCGTGCGCCACAAGCGGCTCGACTCCATCCGACCAAACCCTATTTTTGTTTCTCCCCCTGTGTTGACGGCCAGTTCGTGATCGATCAGCAGCATCCACTAATTTCGCGCTATCGTTACCTGGTGACCGATGCTCGGCCCGATGTAGCGTGGATAGAGCAGCAATCGGTAGCCTGGGTAGCTCAAGCTCAGGCAGGAAAGCCTGACGTACGTTAGACGCCCTGGGTGGCACTGGCATGGCCAGTGGAGATCGAAGGAGTTCGATCAGTTCTAACAAACGATGCTTCAACACTTCGAAGTAACCGCAGCTGGTCCGACCGGAAACTTTTCCAACACCAAGTTCAGTAGGACAGCGCCACGTTGGATCTGTCGGCCGTCTAGCATTTTCCGACAAAAAGATGTGCGGCAAAAAGATGAAGTACTCGATATATCCTTAAAACTTATTTTCACCAAGGCAATGTTTTTTCAGGGCGAAAAGACTACGCTGTCCAAGTGGGGAACGTCGCAAGTTGGTTTTAAAGGAGGCTCAGGTTAGGCAGGAAAGCCTGACGTAGGTTAAATGCTAAGTGCGCAACTGGGGACGCGAGGATCAGAAGCCGCAGTGAGCTGACGGTCGTTATTGAAGGAGAGACCTTGCGCAACAGCGGCCGAGGTGATGCGGCTAATATCGTGCCCCATCGCAGCTAACTCGTTGATAGTGCGATCGTCAATGGCGCGCTCGCAAACCGCTTGATCGGGTGACCATTGATGATGCACGCGCGGTGCGGCGATTGCCGACTCTATCGACTCGCCGAGATCAAGCATCCGGACTAACACTTGCAAGACTGCGGTGATGATCTTGGGACCGCCAGCGGCCCCGCAACTGAGGACAGGCCGTCGCTGGTCATCGAGTACCAAGGTGGGGCTCATACTTGATAAAGGTCGTTTGCCTGGGGCGATAACATTGGCCGCTGAACCGACGAGTCCGAAGGCATTGCGCACTCCAGGGGCGATACTAAAATCATCCATTTCATTATTGAGCACCACACCCGTTCCGGGCACAATCATCTTGCAGCCAAAGGAAGTGTTGACTGTTTGTGTAATTGCCACCACGTTCCCTTGTGCATCGGCGGTGGTCAAGTGCGTGGTGTGTTTTTGTTGGCCAAACAGATCGAGGTCGGCGCGTGGCGGTTGTCCATGACTGGTCACCGACGTGGCGCGTTCTAAGTCAATCGTGCTGGCGCGCTCGCGTAGATAATCGCGATCGAGCAATCCCAATGGAACTTTGGCGAAGTCGGCGTCACCCAGCCAATAAGCGCGATCAGCCATGGCGCGCTTCATCACTTCCAACAGCAGATGCAAGCCCTGTGCGGTTGAAGTGGCGAAGATACTGGCCACATCGAATTCGGCCAACATCCCCAACATCTGTGCGTTATGAATGCCACCGGAGCTGGGTGGCGGAAAGCCAATCACCGATTGATCGCGATAGGTAGTTTGAATTGGCCTTCGCTGGGCAGTGTTATAACTAGCAAAGTCGTTGGCCGCGAGCACGCCACCTGCCTGTTGAATATGCTTTTCTGTTAGCTCTGCAAATTCGCCATGATAGAACCACTCTGCTCCGTTGGCAGCGATCTGCTTGAGGGTACGCGCCAAATCAGATTGCTTTAACCTATGTCCCGCTGGCCAGGCTTGCCCCGATTCATCGAGTAAGATCCGAGCTGAGGCTGGGTAGCGTCGTAAATCGTCGGCGGATGAATTGAGCACGCGCGCGTAATTGGGGCTAATGCTAAAACCTTCTTCGGCAACTTGTGCGGCGCCGTGTAAGGCGTCGGTCCAAGCGATTTGGCCGTGCTCGCGTGTTAGTTGCTCCAGTGCGGACAATAGACCTGGTACACCTGCGGCCAGTGGTCCCAACTGACTCAGTTCCGGAGCCGGGCGTCCATCGCGAAAGAACATTTCTGGAGTGGCTAATTGCGGGGCCTTTTCTCGACCGTCCAGCGCGATAATTGTTCCATCAGCGCGGTGGATCAATGCTAGGCAGCCTCCGCCGATTCCCGAATTGTGTCCATCAACGACCGACAACATTAACGAAGCGGCGACAGCCGCGTCGATCGCGTTCCCGCCGCGCGCAAAGGCATCCAGGGCCGCTTGACTGGCTAGGGGATGGACGCTGGCCACTACCCCGCGGTCCCCCGTGGCCACGCGCGACGTTTCGGCTTGGGTGGAGACTTGGCCAGCCGCCATCCGGGCGGTATCGCTCGTCGCCATGGCACCAGCCATGGTGGATAGCGACAGATCGCGGAAAAACGCGCGGCGGCTAGTGGGTAGTGTGGGAGTCATCGAGTATCCTTTTAACATCGTGCGGAAAATGACTGGCGTAGCTACGTTCGCCAGAACGTAGACTCCCTGCGGTCTGGCGACCGCAGCTACGTTTTCAAGACACAACGGAGAAGTTCTATGTTAATTCAACGATGGACGTGGGCGTTACTTTTGGTTGGCGTGATGGGAGTATCAACGCTTGATCGTTCGCTACCTGCGCAAGAGACTGCCGTGCTCGAGCCACAGGCAGCTCAACGCGCGGAGAACCTGCCTAAGGGGATCAACGATAGTTTCCTCGATCCAGACATGAAAGTCGAGGACTTCATCAAGCGATTCGAGATCGAAAGCCGCGAAGTTTTCGCTTGCCGCCAACAGATATTGGCAGCAATTGGCCTTGAGCCTGGTTTGGAAGTAGCCGACGTCGGCTCCGGTACTGGGCTTTACGTCGGGGCCTTCTCCAGCGCCGTTGGAAGTGAAGGAAAGGTTTTCGCCATCGACATTTCCCCCAATTTTATCAAGCACTTACGACAGCGCGTGAAGGAAGAAAAACTGGAGAACGTCGACGTGGTGCTGTGCTCCGATCGAAACGTAAATTTGAAACCCAATAGTGTTGACCGCGTGTTTATCTGCGATGTTTATCATCACTTTGAATATCCCGCTAGTTCGATGGCCTCGGTGCGCGCAGCGCTGCGCGAGGGTGGAGAGCTGATCTTGGTCGATTTCGATCGCGAAGGGGAGGGCGAACGTGGTGAATGGCTCAAGGGACACATTCGCGCTCCCAAGGAAGTCTTTCAACAAGAGATCATCGACGCCGGATTCAAGTTCGAAGAAGAGGTTGCAATCGATGGCTTTAAAGAGAACTATTTACTCAAGTTCTCCAAGAGGAGTTGAAGTATCGATACCGAGTGTTTCATCTTTTTGCCGTACGTTTTTTTGTCGGAACGAGATTTCGGAGGCTGGGGAGTGACTGTCAACTCATGCGTGGCCCGGAAACCGCCAAGCCCAAGGAATCATCCGACAAAAAGATGTGCGGCAAAAAGATAAAGAAAAGATTCCTCAGGAGCAGGAGTGTTTTCAGATACTGGCCGTCCCAACCACTACTCCACTACTCCATCACTCCATCACTCCATCACTCCATCACTCCATCACTCCATCGCTCCATCACTCCATCACTCCATTCCCCCCCACCCCCTCAGGCAACCCATTGACGGCTTCACCATCACGCAGCGGTGTGTTTGCGGCTTCGACTGATAAACGACTCGAGGCATTCAGCGAAAGTATCAGTTTCGACTATCGCCTTTATCGCCACGATATTCGTGGCTCGATCGCTCATGCGCGAATGCTGGCCGCGCAGCAGCTAATCAGTCAAGCAGAGTTCACACAAATCGAAGCGGCGCTGCGCGAGATCGAAACGGAGATCGAACAAGGTAAGATGTCTTTCCGACCAGAGTTGGAAGACATTCACATGCACATCGAAAGCGCATTGATCGAACGACTCGGCGACGTGGGCCGAAAACTGCATACGGCTCGCAGTCGTAACGATCAAGTCAACACAGACTTTCGGATGTGGATTCGCGAAGCGCTAGACGGTATCGACGGTTTGCTGAAAGAATTGCAACGCGCATTTGTTTCGCGGTGCGCGGAGGATATGGATGTGGTACTCCCCGCTTACACCCATATGCAACGCGCGCAGCCGGTCTTGGCGCCTCACTATTGGCTGTGCTACGTCGAAAAATATCAACGCGATCGCCTGCGCTTGGCCGACTGTCGACGACGCGTCAACGTGTGTGGACTGGGGGCGGCGGCCTGCGCGGGGACGACACTCCCCATCGATCGTGATGCCACCGCGCGGGAACTGGGCTTCGAAGCCGTGGCGGCCAACAGTATCGATGTCAGCAGCGATCGCGACTTCGCCCTCGAGTCGGCTTTCGTGTTGGCGATGATCGCTGAACACCTGAGCGGCTGGGCGGAAGAGTGGATACTGTGGTCGACGGTCGAGTTCAATTTCATCCGCTTGCCCCACCAATTCTGCACCGGTTCGTCGATCATGCCGCAGAAGATCAATCCCGATACTTTGGAACTGACGCGTGGCAAGTCGGCGCGGGTGCTGGGCAATCTGCAGACGCTGATGATCTTGGTGAAGGGTTTGCCACTGGCTTACAATCGCGATTTGCAAGAGGACAAACCCCCCCTATTCGACTCGTTCGAGACCGTCCGGGCCTGTCTGGAGCTGGCAATTCCGATTGTTCAGGGGGCCGAGCTACAGCGCGAGTCGATCGCAGGGCGGCTCGACCAAGGCTATCTGGACGCCACGACGTTGATGGAACACCTGATTTTAAAGGGAATTCCGCAGCGCACGGCTCACCATTTGGTGGGGAAGTTGGTCGGATTGGCCCAACAGCAGCGGATTTCCTTGGCCGAATTGAGCGAGCAGCAATTACAATCGGTTCATCCCGACTTGAATGGCTCCCTGCGCGAAGTGTTAGGAACGGAAAAAGCGGTAAAGGCCTACCAAAGCTACGGCTCAAGCAACCCAGATCAAGTGCGCAAACAGCTCACTCGCTGGCGGGAGCAATTACAATAAAGAGTTGGTTCAACTTTTAATTGGACAGCGCGCTTCGCGACCAATATCAGCTCGACGCGCCAGCGAGTGGGGCTGTGGTTTTGGTCCCCAAGGTCGGCGAAAATTCGTACATCCGGGACTCACTCGCTGGCGCGTCGAGCTGATATTTGAAACATTTCGCGTCGAAGGTGGCGTTGGCCAATTTGGAAATCTCTTAATGAAGAAGCCCAGCAACAGCCTGCGAGTACTGATGAGTGGTTTTTCACTAGCACCAATTTTTTCTCTTCAACGGTTGCCGAGCCTGCGCGCTGTGAGCCTGCGCGCTGTGAGCCTGTGCGCTGTGAGCCTGCGCGCTGTGAGCATGTGCCGGTCGTTGATGATCGCTAGTTGGCTCGGCTGCTTGAGCCTAGCCTTCTCGACGTCGGTTGGATTGGGGCAAGATCCATTCGGTGATAGTCCCATGAGCGACAATCCATTTGGCGCCACTGAACCATCGGCGACTGCTCAACCAGACAGTCCCTTCGGTGGCTTCGCACCTGCGGCCAATGCGGCTCCTACCTCGGCGACTACTGCGCCTAGTAGCGGGGGAACACTGGAGCGCGATCCTAATCCTGTCGTGCGATTGTTGCGCGAGACTCCGCCTCAAACTCCAACAGAAATGGCACAAGGTTTGACTTGGGTCGTGCGATTTAAACGTTGGGACGAAGTGCGGCGTTTGCTCGATACAGTCGCCGCTAAGAATTGGTCGCTGGACCAATTGTCCGAATTGGCCAAGTCGGGAGAGCCAGCGTTGTGGATACGGCTGACGAACGACGAAGCGGGACTCACCGTAGAGCAGCGGCAATTGTTAAACGATGTCCTGGCCGCCCCTGGAAAACTTGCCCGCGATCCCGCTTGGCTTGATAGTTGGATTGAGAAACTGGCGCATCCACAACCCGGCGAGCGACGATTGGCGCAGTTGCGATTGCAGGATGGTGGTCACGTGGCCATTCTGCGGTTACTCGAACGCTTGCTTGATGGCGATGCGAAAGTTGACCCGGGGATGTTGGCTGGTACAGTCGCTGAGTTCGGTGCTTCAGGCGTTGATGCGCTCAAGGCCGCATGTTTGGTAAAAGATCCAGAGCGCGCCGCGCGAGTCTTCATCGGCATCGCAGAAATCCCCGGAAACGAATTTTCCGCCGAGTTGGGGGCGGGGCTTTCTAGCAGCTTGCTCAGTCCCCAGGCTCGTACCGAATTGAGTGACATCATCTTGCGGCGGTTTAACAAACTGCCGACACCGGAAGCAATTCGCGCTTTCCTGGCCGAACGCTTCCGCATCAAGCTCGGCGATTATCAGCAGACACGCACTAGTGACATACCGACGGGCGATATCGTGTGGCGACAGACTGCAGACGGTCGCCTAGTCCAACCCGTTGAATCGAGTGACCAAGATCGCCAGCTTGAGGCCGTTGCCCAATTGGCCGCTCATCGCCTGAATCTAACTATTGCGACGACCGACGAATTGGTCGATTGCGGAGCTGTCGTTTTGCAACGCGCCTATCAAGTGCAGCCAGGAACGGGACTAAGCGAAGATCGCAGTGGCCTGCTTGCCAACTTCAATCAAACCCTTGCCACCGAAGAAAGCTACTGGATTCGAGTCTTCGACCGCGCCAGCGAATTGCAGATGCACGGCGGTGCAGTGCGCGCCATAGAGATGCTAATCGCCTCGGCCCGCGGGCATTATCTGGTCCCCATCGATTTCATGTCGAAACTGCTAGGGGATTCTCGCCCCGTGGTACGCTATGTGGCCTTAATGCAAATCGTGAAGCTCGATCCCCAACACAATTTCGCGGGTGCCGAGAAAGCGCTGGACGTAGCCCTGGAGATGACGCGATTGGGGAGTGGGCCGCAAGCGTTAGTGGTCGGTATGAATTCTGAATTGCGGTTGGCAGCCGAGCAACAATTGCAAATGCAGGCAGGCGCGCGAGTTATCACGGCGCATTCGGCGCGCAGCGCGCTACAGGCATTGGACGCATCGACACCCATCGACATGGTCATAGTCGTCGATCGCATGGCCGATCAGAGTATCTACGAACTCTTGCAACGCGTTCGCGCTTCCGAGCGTGGTCGTTCGCTTCCAATCGCCGTGTTGACCGATGAGCTGTACCAGCATGAACGCCGTATGATTGGTGAAATGCCTGGGGTTGTGCATGGCGTGCTGACACGCACTCCCGAGCAGATGCAGCGGGTCGTCGGCCTGCTGATGCGACGACTTGATACCCAGTCTTTTACGACTGAAGAACGGAATGACTTTGCCAGGCTCGCGGGTCAATTCTTGTCGCGGATTGGTAGTAACCGAGATCAGTATAGCTTCTATCCCCTCTCCGATCTGCGTGCGGAGTTGTTGGCTGTTGGCACCGGCTTGCCGACTGATTCGCGATTGGAATTACTGTCGGGCTTGGGATCGCGAGAAAGTCAGCAGCAGTTATTGGGGCTCACCAGTCGCGCTAGTTTGTCTGCCACCGAACGCGAACAGGCTGCCGTGGCGTTTGGGCAATCCGTGGCTCGCTTCGGTATGAACCTGGGACGCGAGGATGTGCTGCAGGCCTACGATGTTTATAACGCGCTTGGTCCCAACGATCCCGCCACCGCCGCAGCGCTCGGAGTCGTGTTGGACACCATCGAACAACGCGCCCGCAATTAGCTCGCAGGTGTCAATGGCAGTCTGCATCGCGCAAACGCGATATCAATTCGCGGATGCTCGACCTAAAGATGCAATGTGTCGGTTCAACGGACGCACGACTGGGTTCCGACCAACGGTCGGCAAAGTCATGGACAAAGGATTTACCTGAGAAACTTTGAGCCATAACAGCTTGCGGGGAGTTTCCATCCAGTGACAATGTTAACATCAGGCGGGGATTATGTTACCCAAGTCGCTGATCAGTTGCTTTGACGTCACGCGTTTAATATCGGCGCGTCGAGCTGGTAATCCGCGCGATGCTTAGTTTAAAAAAACTGCCCAAGCTCAGTTCCTTCAGGCTGTGGTGCCATGTCGCGGTATGGATTCCAAACTCAAGCTCTTGACCCTGGCCCACCTGGTGGTTCGCCGGTAGCGGGGATCATTGGCTCTAGCCCAGCCATGCAAGCCGTGTACGAAATCACGCGCCGTGTCGCTCCCAGCAACGCCTCTGTGTTACTGCTGGGTGAAACAGGGACAGGGAAGGAATTGATCGCTGGTGCCGTACACAGCCTCAGCGGTCGAGCGTCAGGGCCGTTTGTCAAAGTCAATTGCGGTGCCCTGAGTGAGAGTTTGCTCGAAAGCGAATTGTTCGGTCATGTGCGTGGTGCCTTCACCAGCGCCGTTGCTAATCGAACAGGTCGCTTCGAAGCAGCCCACAGCGGCACGATCTTTTTGGATGAGATCAACAGCACGTCGCAGATCCTGCAAGTGAAGCTGTTGCGGGTCTTGCAAGAACGCGAGTTCGAACGGGTGGGGGATACGTCCACCATCACGGTCGACACCCGCGTTATCGCGGCCAGCAATCGCGATTTAACCAAGGAAGTTCAAGAGGAGCGTTTTCGCGAGGATTTATACTGGCGGTTGAATGTCGTGCCGATTCAGATTCCTCCACTGCGCAAACGACCCGAGGACATCCCCGAGCTCGTAGTCCACTTTCTCAATTACTACAGCGAAGCCAACAATCGCTATGTGGTCCACGTACAGAAAGAGACCATCGCCGCATTGCAAAATTATCACTGGCCCGGAAATGTTCGCGAGCTGCAAAACTATGTCGAGCGCGCCGTGGTGATGGCCGAGGGGGACGAATTCAGTGTGGACTTGTTACCCGACGTCGTACTTCACGGAGGGACCCCCGGCAAAAGTACCGTCAGCGTCCGTGGCGTTGATCTCGAAACATTGGTAAAGGAAGTCGTCGAGCAGGGGGTCAAAGCGGCCGAACTAGCCAAGTCAGATATCCATTCTTTCGTGGTCAACCGCGTGGAGAAGGAGTTGATTGCACAAGTCCTGGCCAATTGCAATCAAGTGCAAACCAAGACCGCTGCCAAGCTAGGGATCAACCGCAACACGCTGCACAAGAAGCTCAAGGACTACGATCTAGAAGTAGCCGAGCCCGAAGATGATAATTAATCGTGAACGCGATTGTCGTTGACTGCTCCGTCGGTCAATCGCTTTCGCGTCAACGTGAGGTTTGCTCTACCGGCTGGTCATGGCGTTTCTCAGGTGCAAAGTCCGACAAAAAAATGTGCGGCAAAAAAATGGATGACAGGAAAATAGACGACAGAAAGATGGATTGCAATCAAAAGGCATCTGCCTGGTCTTTTATCTTTTTGCCGCACATCTTTTTGTCGGCTGACTGCCTAGTAGTAGCCAATGAGATCAAAGGCGAGGATGCTGGGGACACAGCACTACCTCAGGCTTCCTCTACTGCCTCGCGTATCAGCCGCACGAAATGTCGGCGCGAGGAAGCGTTGGCCTCAACGGCTTCCACATTCACACCTAAATACACCGCTAGCTTGACGGCCAGATCGACATCGCGCAAGCCGCGATACTGGTTGGTTGGACGCTCATCGACATAGATCGTGTCGCTATCGCGCTCGAAGCCCGATTCAAAATTGTCCGATAGGTGCTCGAACCATGCTTCGGGAACTCCGCGCAAGCGGCAATGCTCGGGAGACCAAATGTCGTCTCCCGTGCATTCACTCAGTAGCATTAGGGCCTTGAGGCGATTGAGTGCCATTGTGCAGCTTCAAAGATGCTTAGTATCGTGCGGGAAATTACTGTCGCAAGTTGCATAGAAATCATAACCCGCTGCGTCAGCAAGGACCAATAGTCAGCGACTTCCCCTCCTTGCTGACGCTGCGGGTTACTATTGTTGCGACAGTTATTTCACGCACGATGCTTACCTACTTGGCGCCAGTCACGCCTGGTCCTGATTCGAGCTGGAATTGGAAACCGCCGCAGCCTTTGCCTTTCAAGTAGCCCGCCAACATTTCGGCTGGCTTTTCGAAATCTTCACCCGGCGTCCAATTGAAATAACAGCGCGCTCCAGCGTGAGCGGCTGTAAAATTCTCTACTTGCAACCGCTTAGCCATATCCTCTTTGGCCGCCACGATGGCTGCAGCGGCTGACTCACTGGCTGCGTTACAAACCACGGAAACGGTCGTCGGTAAACTGGGGTCTTTGTCGGCATAAGGGAGCGTGTCGGGGACAACCCGCACGTTGGTGGTCATCTTCAACGGTGCGGAAGCGCCCACATCAAATGTCAACTCGACAAAATAGGCTGTATAACCTTGCTCTGGCTCGGCTACTCCCGCCACATAGACGCCATCTCCGTTCGGTTCGACTAGCGTGCTCGTGTATTTCGGCCCCAGTGTCTCCAAGCGAAAATCACGAGCCTCGGGATTAGTGGCTTGCCACAGTCGCACTTCACGTGGCGCATCTTGTGTGGTGACTTTAAACGTTCCATCCGTCTCTTGCGTCCAAGAAAACTTTGGCCGCGGTTGATTCTTCATGATCAATGTCATGAAGGCAACGATACTTTCGTAGGCATCCGAACCATCGAGTCCGTGGTCGGCGTTGGGAACATACCGCAAGTACTTTTCGCCTTGTAGGTCATCAAAGTAGAACCGGGAGGAATCGGGAAGGAAGAATTGATCCCCTGCGGCATTAATTATGAACTTGGGCATCGTCAATCGATGACGATAGTAGTACGGATCAACGAGTCGATAGAGCTCTTCCATGCGAGGATGATCCAAACGCTGCATGATCTGATGGTGCACGTAGTTACCAACAGCGGGGGACCAGAAACCATAAGCGGCAAAGTGATGCTCCATCGAGGGTTTAGTATTCACAACATCGATGACGATCGGCATGATCGCCACCACACGCGGGTCCAGTCCGGTCAGCCACGTTGTCCAGCCCCGTTTGGAACCACCCGCCACCACGAATTTATCGACCACCTGTTTACCACCCGCCTCGGTCGCCGCCACCGCTGTCATCGTATCCATCGCGCGGATCGCCCCTTTGACCATCGCATTGCGCGCGGGCCAAGTCGGATCACCCGTCTTGAGGTATTGATCCCAGGTGTAACCAATCAAATCATCCTCGGTCCGTAGCTTGCCATCGTTGTGAAACATCAGCGGTTGATTGGGAGTCATGTGCAATTCGGCCACAAGCCCGCCGGTCGCCTTGGCGATTTGCAGCACTCGCGGCGATGGGGCGGCGGGGGCTTCGCGACCATTGGCTCCACCTCCGATAAACAGCATCCCCGTTTCCGATTGCACTTTCTCGGGGATCGCAAAGGTCAACCAGTGTTGCCATTGTGGCCGGTCAACTTCTTCCTTGGTGCGCCACGTTTGGGAGATCATATCGACGACTACCAAGTGCATTCCGTCGACTGTCTTTTCAGAGACGATCTTCCAAGTATACGAACTGTCGGGCTTGTTCAGATATTGATCTAGGGGTGTTTCCGATGGAGGAGCTTGTGCGATGGCAAGTGTGGGTGCAAGCAATCCAAATAGGAGAATGGTTTGGTAAACCGTACGCATACAGGTCATGTTGATTGGTCTCAGGAGAACGAAGGGGGACGAGAGAAGGTTTTTAACGGCAAAATTCACATGCCAATTATACACGCTAGCGGCAAGAGTTGCGTCAGCTACGTTTTGATACGAACTGCATTGAAGTTCCAAGCCGCCCCCTTCGCCGGTTGAGGTTCAATAAGAATGCGCGGCCTACTGAAAACCAGAGCTTTCTTTCCAATCGCTAACTTTCTAAGCGATCGAGTCGGTCCTTGAGGTCCTCGACTTCGATCCGCAGGTCGCCGAGTTCCTCGCGCAGTTGCTCCAATTCCTCGTCACGCGCAGCGGAACTCGAAACTGTCGCAAAGGAGGTCGAGGTATGTTCCCTGACCGGGGCGGACGGGGCGTCGACCGTGCGCTCACTCTCTAACTCGCGATTGCCGGACAACTGTTTGAGCCGCGAGAGCTCTTCGGGGAGGTACAGATTGTGCGTGAGCAATTGTCCACGTCCGGCGGCTGTCAGCGGGACCACTAGCCTGCGGGCCATCAATGAATCGAGCAGATTTTGCAAGGTCTGTAAATCGGCAATAGTTTCAAAGCGACTCGCCCGCGTGCGTAGCTCGCCAGCCGTTTGTTCGCCGCGCAACAATAGCTCCGTCATGATCGCCGCTTCGGCGCCTTTGACCCCCATATAGTCGTATCCAAAGTGTCGATACTTGGGAACGCGTCCGCTCCCTTGCACTTCGGCGACCAGACCAGCGGCTCGCATCTTCACCAATTCATCTTCGACTTGCTCCGACGTCAGATCGAGCAGCGGATGTCGATTGCTTTTCTGATTGCAGCCAGTTACCAACGCATTGAGCGTTAAAGGATAGGCATCCGGCGTGGTGCGAGCCTTTTCCATCAAGACTCCCAAGATGCGTCGTTGGCGTTGCGGGAGTGGCTTGGGGGGCTGGTTGTCAACGCTCGCTGGGTCGGGCATGGTCATGGTTTTGAAATCCGATTCAATACAATAGTTAATTAAGTCAGCGATACGGCAGGCCTAACGCGGCATCTCACCGCTGGCATTATAACGTGCCAAATTCAAAGAGTTTGCCCGCGAATAGGCACCAATCAACGCGAATGTTGCTGCAGTCAAGTGGGTCACTCCTGCCGGGTGTGACTTGTTGCGCTACTGAGTTATGCTGCATAAAAACAGGCAGCAGCTCAATTGGCTTTATCTGCAGTGAGGAAGAGACAGGAAATGAGACTTCTCGCACAGACGCCAGCGTCTGGTTCCCAGGCTCAGCCTGGGAACCCAATGCATTGCAGGCTCCGCCTGCCGGGCGTGGGAGGCGGAGCCTCCAAGACAGTGCGTTCCCAGGCAGAGCCTGGAAACGAGCGTGTTCGTGGTGTCGTTCAGCGCGGAGTGTCGAAATAATTAGTAAGTTTGTGAACCTTCAATCCAGGGTGACGTTTATGAATCAACGGTGCAAGTTCTCATTGGCAACGCATGTTGTGCTGCTTGTCGTCTGCTGCAGTGGCCATGCGTCTGCCTTGGCCGACGAGGAGACCACGCTGCTCGCCTACGTCGGCACGTTCTCCTCTCCACTGAAGGATATGTTACCCACTCAAGTCGACTTGCCACCAGGCAATGGTCGAGGCATTCATGTTTTCCAAGTGGATCGTGCGACAGGGGGACTGCGCGAGGCGGGAGTTTATGAACTGGGAACCAGCCCCAATTGTTTGACAGTTGATCCGTCGGGAAGTCGTCTCTATTCAACCAACGAAACCGATCGCGTGGGCCCCGAGCATCACGGCACGGTGAGCGCCTTTGCCATCGATCCCCAACACGGTCAATTGACACTACTGAACTCCGTGACATCGGGCGGTGCCGGACCGACGCACATCAGTTTGCATCCCACCGGTAAGCATGTGCTGGTCGCCAACTACTTTGGTGGCTCGGTGGCTGTGCTACCCGTGTTGGAAGATGGAAGCTTGGCCGATGCCAGCGATGTGCAAGTTGATGCGGGAACGATTGGTCCCACGCGAGCCACCCATGCCCCGCCAGGCAGCTTTGCCTTCAGCGGGCACGATCGAACTCATGCCCATATGATCGCCGCCGATGCATCAGGCCGCTTCGTGTTGCATGCTGACTTGGGATTGGACAAGATTTTTGTGTGGCGGTTCGACCCACTGACTGGCAAACTGGCCGCCAACGACCCAGCCTGGGTGGCGCTTCCTGCGGGGGATGGACCACGTCATTTTCATTTTCATCCGAACGGTCGCTGGTTCTATAGTATTCAAGAAGAAGGTTCGACGGTGACTCTTTTTGACTACGCCGCCGACGCCGGCAAACTTACTCGGCGGCAAACCATCTCGACGCTCCCCAAGGGTTTCTCGGGAAGCAATTTTTGCTCGGAGATCCTGGTTTCGGACGATGGCCAGTTTGTATACGCGGGCAATCGACTTCACGACAGCATCGCTCTCTTCGTCGTTGGTGCCGACGGTACATTGAGCTACGTCGAGGAGCAGTGGACGCGCGGAAACTATCCACGCAGTTTCAGTTTTGATCCCAGTGGCAATTTCCTCTACTGTTGCAATCAGCGGAGCGACAACATCGCCATTTTCCGCGTCGATCGCGCGACCGGCAAGCTTGATTTCACCGGTCACTACGCAGCCGTCGGAAACCCCTCCATGGTCGCCTTTGTCGAATTGCGTAAACCCTAAGGTCGATCCTTGACGCGGAACATTTGTTCGTGGGGGAGGAGTGCGCCACCGTCGATCGACAGCGTCGCACCGTTGATATAGTCGCTGGCCGGTTCGCATAAAAACAGGACACCGCGAGCGATCTCTTCAGGCTTGGCCAGACGTCCCCAGGGGAGCTCTCCCCCTTTTTCTGTTAGTTCCGAATCGCGAAAGAATTTTCTTTCACCCGGAGTGTCGGTCCAGCCAGGATGGACGATGTTGACGCGAATGCGGTGCTCAGCCAATTCACACGCGGCAGAACGAGCCATCTGGTCGACAGCCGCCTTGGCCATGTTATAAGCCATCGCGCCGGGAATAGCCTTGAATGCGTGGGGCGAACTGATGCACACCATCGCGCCACCCGATTTATTGGCGATCATTACTTTGGCCGTGGCCCGCACAAAATTAAATGGTCCCCACATGCAGACGTTGATTGTCTTTTCAAATCCCTCCAGATTGGCGCGATAAAACAACTCGCGATCACTGTAGGCCGCATTGGTGACTAGGATGTCGATTCCACCCAAACGTTTTGCCGACCCTTTCACTAAGGCTTCCACCGCGTCGCGATCAGTCACGTCGCAAACCGCAGCTTCGGCATTCCCACCCAGCTCAGAAATTTTTGCCAGCACGTCATCGGGTGCGAGGATGTCGTTGACCAGTACGTGCGCACCGGCTTGGGCAAGCGCGATGGCACAGGCAGCTCCAATGCCGCGCGCGGCCCCAGTCACAATAGCAGTCTTGCCCGCCAACGCCTGCGTGGAAGTCATCGAAGTCTTTCTATGAAATGTGGATCACCAACGTTAAGTACGCTTGGCGAAGCGATCGATTGTTTAACCGCTCAACGCGGCTAAACCCGGATTATTCATGTACTCCCCTGCGGGGGAGTCGCGAGTAATGCGAGCGGAGGGGGCTGCCCTCCCCGCTCGCATTACTCGCG
>JBGSJT010000492.1:0-2066 GCA_041741715.1 Pirellulaceae bacterium
CTGGTTCTGATCGAGAGGGGTCGCGCTAATTCCGCCGTGTACTTGGCGCTCGTTGCTTGGTGGCGGTTAATCAATCAACGACCGGCAAAAAATGTCGGGGCAGTTTGCGAAATCGGGAAGTTAATTCGCGGGCGATCGTTAGTTGGTTGGTTAATTGGGTTCCGGGTACGACTGAAAAACAGAACTGGTAAATGCACCCCTTTATCGAAAATCAACAGTGTCGATTGATGTTCCAGCTAACATCTCCGCGCTTTGCGGTTAATCGAATCCCCAAATTTCTTGAGCGGTTCACGAAGAAGTCGCGGCGGCTCATCATGTCCGATTCGCGTGGCGGTCCCCCAAAGGTGTTGACCCCCAAGGTACACGGCGCTATGGCATCGGTATCTGCCGTTGCTCGACGATTTCGCCTCTGTGGGGGTGATTGTAGCGGGGATGCGGCCCGCTGTGCGATTCCTCCTCGCCGACGGCTCTCAGCAATTGGGGTGACACCGTCCAGCGATAGCCGTCGGTGGTCACCACGCTGACTGACTTTTTGTTGTACTTCGCGACGACCCCCATGATGGCGCGACCGGTCTGGTCGTCGAACGCGACTTGTTGGCCAATCCGGAAGCGGAGCATCGACGAATGCGCTCGCGCCTGCTGAAAGAATCGCAATCGCTCGACGATGCGGTGGTTCAGGTCAACCAGTTCGGCTTCGGTTAATTCATCGATGTTGATGTCCATACCGCGATTGTGGCGAACTCGTTCGCGTTCGACAACCTTGGCAGCGCCAGTTCGCCGGCCAACAATGCTTCGACGCATCGATCAACTTGACTGTCGCCACTTTCAATGTCGACCATTGCCAGCGGCGTGGGACCGGGGAGCGAACTGGGGGACAGCCACGCATCGTTGTTGCGAATGGGCCGCCATGAATCACCTTGCAGTAAGAAGTTGCGGCGGTTTATGAAGTTCGAGTAGGGTGGCTGACTCAGAAGGTGCTGGCGCATCCTGTTTCAGTATTGTGTCAGCTACGCAGTTGTTCCATGGGGTGGGGGTAGACCACCTTTGGCTCGTATTCTTCATAATTGCTGCCCTGGCTGAACACCCGCGAAAACACAGGATGAATGCAGAGCAGTTCATTCCCCTGAATGTTCAAATGACCGTCAGAGCTGTACAGAAAATCGGCTTCGATGTAGCGCTCCGTTTCATTCGTGACCTTACCGAGGGCCCCAATTCCGACGAGGATCGAGCGGAAGTCTTCAAAGTCCGTTGCATATGGAATAGCTTTGCCATGTCGGTTGTAGACCGCATGCAAATCTCCGTTGCGAAACCGGACGGGCAGAAACGGCAAACAACGCTTGCAGATATCCTCAGCGCTCGGATAGGTAGAACGGTAGGCGTTAAAGATTTCCTGACAGATCGTCCCCTGCGCCTCTGCTAATCCTTCGCAGATGGCTGCCGACTCGAAACGCTGGAAACCCGTCGCTCCGCGAAGTCGATGGTTTTTCACCGCGACGGTATTCAGGATCAGCAAAAGTTGCCGCGGCAAGAGTTGCGTGTGTCGCAGGATCATGGCCATAGGTTCTTCTGCCACGTTAAATCGATTGCGAACCTGTTCCGACATCAATCGTTGCCAAAACTCGCGGACATGCTGCGGGCGTTCGAAGCGATAGTGACAAAACTCCTTCTCAAACATAGCCGCATGATAGAACTTAATGAAGTAGTAAAACCGGACTGCGGCGATTCGCAGCAATTCATCAGCCTTCCATGTCACATCGAGCTTGCTGCCAAAATCTTTGAGCGGATTGTCGGACAACTGCATGTAAATCGGATTCATGAGTTCTGCCGGCAAGCAGCATCTGAGCGTGCAGGGCTGAGTCGGGGAATGGAACTCAGCCTGGCACCGCAATAGGCCTTTAAGGCTGTTCTGATTTTCTTGATGTTCGAGCGAGATATTGTCAATTCCTGTGGATGAGATTTTCCAGAATTCAGGCGGCGTCCTTGGTTTGCTTGACTCCGTCGATGAATTTCACACCGGCAATCACATCGGGCAAGAGGGAAGAACTACTCAGTACGCGCCACTTTCG
>JBGSJT010000493.1:0-5009 GCA_041741715.1 Pirellulaceae bacterium
CGGCACAGGCTCTGGGGCACATCCCGCTTGATGAAGATGGTCAAGTCGCTGATTTCCTGGTCGCCGGAACGCATAAATGGCTCGGAAGCTATTCCACGTTGGGCCTTGGCATAGCGCCGCAAGCGACGAGCTTGGCTGCCATCGAGTACGGAATCCAGAACGCACTTCATAGTACCTTTACAGACGATGGGCTACTGGCCTTTGTCGAACAACTGCGTCAATCTGCGAACATTCAATCCGAGACGGTCAACTTGTGCCCGCTGATTTCCGCCTTCGGTGCCGTTCAGAACTGCGTCTTGCCCTCAGCGGAGACCGTCACTGCTCAAATACGAAACGCCCAAAAGGTAATTAGTATCGCAGAGCAATTTGGTTGGACCATCGAAATGCCGGACGCGGAAATGCGCAGCGGTATACTACTTTTACAGCTTCCCAAACGCCACCAACAGATTCCCGCAGTTCAGCTACAGCAGCTGTTCGCTGATCAACTGGTAAGCTTGACTGCTTACGACCGCGGATTGATTCGGCTGTCTCTGCCGCGGGAGCCACTGAGCCATGAAGCGTTGGTGCGACTTGAGCAAACCCTCAACGCAGCAAGTCATCTTGTCAGCATGCAGCGCGCGTTGGCAACAGGCTAGTTTGTAAGAATGACTTTTGCGTTGGTGACTAGCTGTCATGTCATCTAGCTGACAGCAACTTTCTTTTGTGCTTGATAAAGGACATTATCAGTGGTAGGAAATGCGCCGGTAAAACTTTTATTTCGCATGGAGGAACTTGGAAATCTATCATCCCACAGAGTCACAATTGGAAATTTTAGCCAGCCGCTTTCCATCGCTTAAAGAGGCACGCGGCGTATCGCCGTGGAATCCGAATCAGCTCGACATTTGGGCGAGCGAATTTGGTAGAGACTTAAATGCCTTTCATACCGCCAAATATCTGCTCGCGATCTGGAACGCACACAACGGCTGGGAATGCGGTCCGTTTGATGCCAAGGCTGCCATCCAAGTATGGGATCGCGCCCACCGTCGCGCATTTCTCGAGTCGGTTGCCGTCGAGCCGACAATCGTCAGGGCCAGTTAATCGATCGTGGAACCAGCCGTTCCCACGCCGAGATTTGCTTCGGTTCCGGCGCTCGCCCGCTCTTCAATCCCTGAAATCGTGGAAGCAGCCGGCCAGCATGCCAAGTTTGCATACGAAGAATTTTTCCATGCTAGGCTAAGCAACCAGCACACGCGCCGCGCCTATTTTCGTGCGGTCTCGCGATTCCTCAAGTGGTGCCAAGACCAGTCAATGGAATTGCGGTGCATTTCGCCAGCGGACGTGGGCCGCTATCTGGGTGCACTATCACTGTCGGTTGCCAGCAAGAAACAGGTGCTGGCCGCTTTGCGGCATTTCTTTGACGGAATGGTGACCAGGCACGCGGTGGTCCTAAATCCTGCCTTGTCGGTTCGCGGTGAGCGTTATTCGGTGCTCGAAGGCAAGACACCCGAGATCACGGTCAAACAAGCGCGAAAGCTGTTGCAGTCAATTGACACCACGGATGTCGTTGGGCTGCGTGACAAATGTATTATCGCCGTGCTCATCTATACTGCGGCTCGAGTGGGTGCAGTATCGCGATTGAAGCTGAGGGATCTGTATGATGCGGGTGACCAGTACTTCTTGCATTTCGACGATAAAGGCGGCAAGTCACGCGAAATCCCTGTGCGTCATGATTTGCAATCGCTGCTTTTCCGCTACCTGCAGTTTTCTCAATTGCATCCTCAGCACGATGCTTTGCGACCGCTATTTACAACTGCCATAGGCAATACCAAACGTTTGACACAGCGGCCCATGACCGCCGACGACATCGGCGGGATGGTCAAGCGTCGCTTGGCTACGTCAGGATTGCCTGCGCGTCTGTCTCCCCACTCGTTCCGCGTTGCGACGATCACCGATCTGTTGGAACAGGGAGTCCCGCTGGAAAATGTACAAGTTCTGGTTGGTCATGCTGACCCCAGAACGACGCGATTGTACGACCGCCGACAGAAGAAAATTACCAGGAACATCGTTGAGAGAATCTCGATTTAGAAACAATACGAAAACGCCCTCCCACCTGCCGGCGCAAGTGGAAGGGCTCGAGGCGGGGTCATCACCAGCTCCTCACACCGACCTCACGGTGTGGGCTTAGGAGTCGTGGCCCCCTTGGGCGCTACTGCCGCAGCTTCAATCGCTTTGCTTTGATCGAACGTGTGCAACAGTTTTGTGTAGCCCGCATCAGCATAGATTGAGTATTTCTTGATTTCGACAAGCAGCGCTTTCGTCTCCGACTTTACTTTGGTGACACGCAAATGGAGCTTCACGTAGACAGTTCGATCACTGTCGCCGCTGCGATCTATTCGCCCGCGCACAAAGTCTTTGGCCTGTGCTTCTCCCATCGGAAAACCCTTCAGGATATTCGGGTTGCTCATATAAACTTCGATCGAGCTTGGGAAACTCCCGTGGGGATAATGCGACGCATAGAAATAGGTCGATTCGCTCCAGCCTTCCAAAGGAAAACTCTTTGATTCGAACTCATAACTTCCAATGCGCGTGCTGGTGCGAACAACGAAATCTTCCTCAATGGAGAACGATGCGATTGCCTGTTTCATTAACTCGATTGTCTCGCGACGCTTGTTAACCATCTCAAACTCGTCATTGCGATAGCGTTTCCATACGTCGGGGCGAAAAACCTCCATATAAGCGTCGACGTTCGCGTCGTAGTCGAGCCCAGACCGCAGCTTGAGCGAAGCCAGCAACAAACTATTCCAGTCCAACTCATGGGCCATCAAAACGCTTCCTGGACCAGCCGCAATCAGCAAAGCTAAAATTAGTGAACGCATGGGGAAACCCTCCAATTCTTGAGTTCGCATTTTCCGGCGACCATTTGTGGCCACCTCACATCAATAGGAACGGCCCGGACAAGGATGCGCTGCGCGCTTCGGAGACAAATTTTGCAGATTTTTCAACTCGGCTCGGTGACGGTACAACTCCAACAGAAGTTTTTGCCGTCATGTATCTCACTGCAATCCCATTGCAGGTGCGCAGTACTCTGAGCGGATCACTTAGTCGGGGAATTGCGATTTAAAGCGTCGGATCCAACGTGCCCTGAAGGCCTCGTAACTCGGCCGATGACAGCTGAACTCTTCACTGATCTATTAGAAATACTCTCGCACCCTACGGAAGCTGAGCATTTCTAGTTCTAGTTTGAAAAAACCTCTCCCACGATTGGAGCTGTCAACGCGCGGCGACGGTTTAGTTAGAGCTGAAGAAGCTGATAAAGTGGCACACTCATTCAGCCTTCGTCGAACAGCAACTGGCAAGGAAATTTGGTAGGCTTGTCAACGACTATCTCCTATACCTGGCGTTTCAAAACTTGGGGGGACGATGCTATGGAATTTCAGAAACTTTGGATCGAGCAGTGCGAGGCAGCGCGTGGAATCGAAGTGGACTTTGGAACCCAGCGGGCTTTGGAATATCTCATCGAGGAAAAGTTTATCAATTACCTAGAGGCTGCCGAAAGCGACAGTGATTTACGCCAAGAGATTCCAGCATTTGTGGCGGAGATCAAATCCATCTTCGAGCCCTGGCAGTTGGCAGATTGCTTGGAGCGAGCTCGCCTGAGGCCCCCTTTCGACCCGGCCGATTACGAAGACGACGAGACTTATGACGAACAGGATATCGAGTTTGAACGTCAGATGGACATCCATAGGTGTACCACCGAGCTGCTCATGGTAGAACGTGCTCGGGAGTGGTTACTGGACGACGAAGGGAACTGAGGCAATCGCTATGATACTTCGCCTTTCACAGAAGCCCCAAGGCTTATCCAAGGCCGATCACCGCCTGCAAATCTCTCGGGGCAACCTCGAAAACAAGTTCGAGGAACGGAACGTGCGCTTGCGTACTCGTGGCTAGACCACCGAACGGTTGAACTATTCATGGATCTGTTGGCGATCCGAACATGAGCGCGCCACTTGTGTGGCTCATCGCTGACGCTGGCCACACCGCTTCGGCGATGCGAGATCGAGTAACCTTCGAATTGAATCGGATGACGGCGGCAGTCCTTCAATTGTTCGCGCTCGCCACCTTGGGCGGTAGGCAATCGTAAGGCGTGATGTCCTTCGGTTAACATCAGTATGAACCAGCGACCGTACCGCAGATACTGCGCATTGGCCAATCCGCGTTTGCGACGGCTGGACCGCGCCCACTGGCTAATGTCCAAGCCGTATTTGGTGACCAACTTACGATCTACGGTTTCAGCGTCTTTGGCATGAGGAATACTACCGGTGACATACCAGTAGTACCCATGCCTCAAGTAGCTGGCTGCGATCAGTTGAACCACTCCTTCGGTACTGGCTGCTTGGCAACGATAATTCATGTTCCTCCATGCTTATTTCAATTCACGATAAAATGTGGACGTTGATTTTTGGTGGCGTGGCGGTGTTATCCGCTACCCACGTCGCGCTCAACGTCCAAAACGCATAATAAACCTTGATGGACAACAGGCATTCATCGCCATGGGCAAGTTGCAAGACCAAACAAAGGTCTCAAGTAACTCACGCTCCACAGCGAATGAATACGCAGCAAAATGCTATGGCTAATGGCAGTGCACTGCTTTCTACAGTGCACCCGCGCAATTCATAGCACCTGTGCTTAAAAACCTTCGGCGAAGACCACCGCGTTCACAAGACGCAACTCGGGTATTCGCCGTCAAGCACGCTAATTGGACAGAAGTTTCCTCCCGGAATCCTCTGGTCAATTCGCTAACTGCTGCCAACCAAGGCCCAATTAGAGAGCAGAGCAGACCGCTCGGAGTGCATGACTGCAACTCCGAGCGGGTCCGACTCCACCCCACTAGGACGTCTACGATTGGGCTTTATCAAAGCCCCTCGGTTCTTTCGTTATCACTCCCCATGGACATCACTCCAAAGGTACGATCGTGAACGAGCCCTGACTGCCTTGCCAGGCCTACTGCTTGACCATTGCTGGTCGCCGCG
>JBGSJT010000494.1:0-3297 GCA_041741715.1 Pirellulaceae bacterium
TAGAAGGGATTGCACGTCAGCCCGAAGCTGAAGGCAAAATTCGCGGTACTCTGTTGCTCTCCCTAGCGTTCATGGAATCTTTGACCATCTACGGTCTAGTTGTTGCACTGATTCTGTTGTTTGCTAACCCCTTCGCTCCACGCCATTTGAGATGATGCTCATCGGCAGCAAGATGCTTGGGCATCTGCTCGGCCACGCGAACCGTCGTGCCAACGAGACTGTTGCGTCCGCTGCGTTCTAGCAATCGCTCCCAGAACATGTCGTTTCGACCGTAGATCGCAGTCACGATCCAAATCGGCGTTCGGACCGAAAGCAGTAGCAATGGATTTTCCAGATCGTCGAGAGTTCCAGTCATGTAGGCAAACACAAAGCTGGGCCGCAACGTAAAAACACCTTCACGCATTCTGATCTGCCGTAGCCGAATCCCAGGCAACTTCTTCGATTCGGGCAGATGTCCGTGCAGTTGATACCCATGGGCAGCTGAGGACGGAAAGATTTCGGGGTGTTCACCGATGAGTAAACCGAGATGATCTCTGACCAGGACAGGGTCGTTCCAGATCGCATCGTACCTGTCTTGCGTCAAGGGAATGCAGATCTGCTGCGAGCCACGCTGCTTCGTTCCCAACTTCGCTACTCGATTCCGATCACACGACCGGGTTTGCTGTGGAGCATCCATGCTCGTTCCTCCGTTGTTGGTACACGAAGGATCGCTGGTTTTGGCGGCTCAGGCAAACCCGGTTATTTTCAGCTCATCCGGCGGAAGCGTGCGCCGGGTCCAGGATGAGGTTTTTTGAGGCATGACTCCAGTGTCCAATGATTACTCATCTTGATGCCCCTTAGAAAATCCACTTTTTGACGATAGTCCGTGGATGACGCGGTTTAGTTCAGAAAGCGTTTCCGGCGTGTCCGGAAACAGGTAGCAATTCAACTGTCGATCCTTCTCCACTTTGATCGTCCCGTTGCGGATTCGATGATGAATCCAAGCCACACTGACGCCCAGTTTTTTTGCCATTTCAGAGACGCTCAGGAAGCCGGAAACCTGACGAGGGCACGATCGACCGCCCTCCTGAAGAATCCCGTGGCTCAGGCGAAGTCGTTGGACCGTGCTGGGTAACACCTTCGTGCTACGTGCCGAGCGGTGCCCCAGCTCGGTCAACTGCTGAGCAATCGATTGATCGCTATCCGTGCGACTAATCACCACCTTGTCAATCAAACTACGCAGTAACGATTTCTTCTGACTGATCTTCAGCAAGCCCGAGTCCCAAAGCTCGGGCAACGCAACACCGATCGATTTCAACTGTTCAATCAACTCAGCTGGAATCGTATACGTGGGCGTCTGTTGCTCGTCATCAAATAATTTACCTTCGGCGACCTTGAGTTCTCGCAGGCTAACTTCCCAGCGGCGTTCCAACTCGCCCGTGACACGACTTGTTTGTCGATCAGCTCAGACGCTGTACGTTGACAAACTTCTGCATCTGATTTGCGTCGTTGGGCATCGCAAGAGTAGCGACCGCTACCTTGGCTGCGGATGTTCATCTTGCGACCACAGTGTCCGCAGTAGACGATGCCTTGCAACAACGATGTCCCTTCGCGTGGCACTCCGCGGTTATTCTTGCGAGCGTACTCGTTATGATTGTCTTGGATCATGGTTTGAATACTCTGAAAGACTTCCCAAGAAATGTATGCCGGGAATTTGTCGTGAACACAGTACTTCCATTGCTCTTGTGGAATCGGGCCAACGTACTTTTTACCAGAGATTTTCGACGTTTTCGAGCAACTTCTGCCGTAGGCGGCTGCGCCAGCGTATGCCGGATTGGTCAGTGTATGGCGTATTGCACTGGAGGTGCTGCGCTTCCATTGGATGCGTCCGTGAACATCTTGACGAGGAAGCAGCACGTCGCTTTCGCGGAACCACCGCGTCGTTGCCGCGATGGTTTTCTTTTGCAGCATCGTTTGAAAGATTAAGTCGACTCGCTGTTGGATTTCAAGATCGGGATGCTTGATCACGACTCCTGGTTCAGGTCGCAGCAGACCCGTTGGTAATTGAAGTTCCAGTTCACCACGACTTGCCTTACTTAAAATACCCGCGCTGAGTCGAGCACGAATGGTGTGTAATTCTAATTCTGAAATTTGACCCTTGAGGCCCAGTAACAAACGACCGTTGATGGAGGTCGGGTCGTAAACGCCATCACGGTCGGCAATCAGACAATCGAAGCGTCCGCAAAGGTCGAGCAACTGATACCAGTGGGTGCAATTGCGTGCCAAGCGAGTTGCATCGTAGGCTAGCAGAATGCCGACGTTGCCTAATGCAATTTCGGCGATCAGATCTTGATATCCGACACGATGTTCAGTGGAAGCACCACTGATTCCAAGGTCCGCGTCGACGATCGCGATATCATTATCGTGCCATCCTAGTCCGAGTGCCCGGTCATGCAGCGCGTACTGCATTCGCTGACTCTCGGTGTTGTGAATGACTTGGTGCGGACTCGACTGCCTGACATAGATTTTGGCCAGTCGGTTGATGTGTCGCGGTTGAACTAAATCGGAAGTGTTCATCGATCAACTCCTTGATCACTTGTTGGAACTGTTGGGCAACGTCTTGTCGCGAGACTTCGTCGATTGAGCGCCAGACCTGATTGGTTTGGTGGGGGACCATACTTCATACTCCATCACGAGATTGAGAAACTCCTGTGCGGCGACAGCCGAGAGTTTGGCGCGAGGGGTGTGATCGACCAACACCGAAAGAGAAGTCATGCGTCGTAGGACACGCACGGTTCCACTGCCGGGACGATGCAGCAGCACCGACTGTTGACGGCTTGAGTTAAGAGAAAGCGAAATGACAGCAAATCGCTGGCCAAAAAGCGGATGAGCGGCATCCGTGATCTCAACCCAGTCAGTGCCCTCAGAAACTTCGATTTTTTGAGGGGCATCAAGATGCCCAATCGAACGATCTCTGGGAAAAGAGCCCCCGAAGAACCAGGGTTCGTCGGGGACTGGCAGCACCATCGGCGCACCGTCGACCGGGATATCGCTTGTCAAGTTGCACCTCTGCAGAGCTCGACGCCGTTTCTCCCGGCAACTTCGGTGTAATGCCTGCTTTGGGTCGCGACGATCAATCATTGGACACTGGAGCTATGCCTGGAAAACCTGCTGCGCACGCTTCCGCCGGATGAGCCAATTAAACAGCTGTGCAACAATCGGTTTCGCATTCCAGTTGGTCGAATGTGGAGCGAGACTCTTTCAAAGCCCGATTCTGGAGAACACGGTGTTTTCACGGCGGCCAGGAATTACTGGTTG
>JBGSJT010000495.1:0-15936 GCA_041741715.1 Pirellulaceae bacterium
CCTTTGATGTCTACTGTCGAACCAGTCAAGATTTTTGTTGGTGTTGATGTTTCCAAGAGCGTGTTGGACGTGTTTCGTCCCGATACTCGAGAGCTAATTAAAGTCGATAACAATGAGGAGGCGATCCGTGACTTTTGTGTGAACCTTAAAAAGCAACTACCCAATGTCATGGTGGTAATGGAGGCTACTGGCGGTTACGAGACATTGCTCGTTAACCAGTTGGCCAAGCAGCAGATCGACGCCGCCGTAGCCAACCCTAAGAAGGTGCGTGACTTTGCCAAAGGCATTGGCGCGGATGCTAAAACCGATCAGATCGATGCTAAGATCATTTCACGCTACGCGGAAGTTGTGAACCCAAAACCGGTGGCCGTTAAGTCTGACCATCATCAGAAACACGAGGCTTTGGTAACCAGACGCAGTCAGTTGTTGGAGTTGATCAATCAGGAAAACAATCGACTCAAACATTCGTGGGACGCGGACGCCAAAAATAGTATTCGTGAAGTGCTGGAAATGCTGAAAAAACAGCTAAAAACCATCGATACGCAACTGGCAAAAATGCTGAAGACAGACACTGAGAATGAGCGTACCATCGAGATTCTTCAGTCTGTCAAAGGTATTGGCCCGGTGACAGTTTCGACGCTCATCGTTGGACTGCCAGAACTCGGCTCGCTCAATCGCGGCGAGGCGGCCAAGCTGGTTGGCGTTGCGCCCATCAATCGCGATTCAGGCAAGAAGTCGGGCAAACGATTTATCGGCGGTGGACGGGCGCACGTGCGTCGTGTCCTGTATATGGCGACCATCGTTGCGATCCGTTACAACCCCACCATCAAGGCCTTCTATCAACGCCTCAAGTCCAAAGGTAAAGAATCCAAAGTCGCCATCGTTGCCTGCATGCGCAAGCTCATCACGATCCTCAATCTACTCGTCAAAACCAACCAGCTATGGAGAAACGAAGAAAGCGTTCCAGCAAATAACTGAAACGCTTCCCCAGAGTCCATTGACTCACCCTCGGCTCCGCTATCCCTCACAAAGTTGTGTCCCCACAGAGCTTTGCTCCGTTTCGCGGAACGCCCAAATTAAGCCACGTCCGAACCTCCCATGCAACCATTGAACACCCGAGCCCATGCCTCAAAAAATCCAACGCACGCAGCCCAAACCAACTTGCGGAAAAACGGAATTCAAAAATAATTTTGAATCTGCTATTGCCAAATATTAAGACCGTCGCTGACCCCTTTGTGTTCTGACCCCTTTGTTTTCGCCCCACGCTCCGCCTGCCGAAGTGTCGTTGGTTCCAAGGACGCGGGGGGCGGAGCCTCCAAGACAGTGCGTTCCCAGGCAGGAGCCTGGGAACGAGCCTGTGCGTGGTGGCGTTCAGCGAGAAGTGTCAAAGTTTTAAATCTAAACCAAGTTCATAAACCAGCTTTCGTTAAAGTCAGTCCAAGCAACAGCCAGCAGAATGAGCGCTCATCACGACGGAGCGTGATGGCTACTTTGAAACTGCGGGAATGGCTACTCAAGACCTGCCTGTTCGTGGGGATTCTCTATGCGAGCTGTACTGCTATCGTGCAACGTCTGACCGCCGAACTGATCCAATGGGAGCAACGCATGAATGTTCAGCAATACTCCGGCGTGCAATGACGTTCGGGCTTATCAACGTGACTTCCAAGTGTGTCATTTCGATAGAGAGTGCCGAATGCAAGCTTGAGCCAAGTTGAACCTTTGCACTAGAAAAACGCGAATTAACGCTAATTCTGCGGTTTGGCACGATTAGTGCGAATCGTAGTTATTAAGTGAAGGAGAGGTGTTCTCCTCCAAAAAATTCGGCGTGACGCTACTTTGGAAGCTCGTTCAATGAAAAACGTATTGAGTTTGTCGGTAATGTGTCTTGGGCTGGCTGTTGGATCTCAACAGGCGAGCGCGCAGCATCCTGGTTATGGGCAACATGGACGGGTTCAACAGGGATACGTTCAAAACGGCTTTAGCCATCATCTGGACTTTCACCACGGTCATCATTACGCGCCTACTCCGACCCAACATTACTCGGGCTATGCAGCGCCTGTACCGTCCTATGTGCCCAGCGGCGGGGTATATGGAGGCGGATACTGCAATGGCCAAGTTCCAGTTCCGCAAACGACTAACAACTATTCCAACAACTACTACGGACAACCTGCACACGTACATCATTCCTGGCATCCGGGACATTACCTGCTCGGCCATCACTAGTTGTTCGGAAATAAATGTAGAAAGAATGCGGTTGACCCGATGATCAAGTATGCGGATAATTCCGTTTGGCATCGGCCGACCAATAACGGCCGCGTCTTGAGGTAGCTGCGGTCGCCAGACCGCAGGGAGTCTACATTCTGGCGAACGTAGCTACGACAGTTTTTTTCCGCACGATGCCTTGCGTAAGCGATACGGTCCAACCAGGATAATTAAGTGTTCGCCCAATTTACTCACATACTGGCTCTCGTCGCGTTTACAACGCACGCGGTATTTGGGTGCTGTGGCCATCATGAGCATGCAGAACCCGACGAATTGGATGGGCCGCAGGCTTGTCAAGCATCACCGGGTGATGAGCAGGAGTGTGAGTCCGGTCGACGTGTTTCGGAGCATGGGAAGCATGGTTGTGACTCTAACACTGCCGACGGCTCGGTTGATTCGCATGCTCACAATGCCCCGCTATCCCCTTGCCATCATTCGCATGGCTGCAATGAAGTTCGTTGTACCTATTTAGCAAGCAGTTCTACTTCGGTCGATTGGGAAGCCCATTGCAGCTCGCTGCCGTCAATTGCACTATGTAGTTCGGTCGTAGTCGACGACTTGGACAGCACGCATTCTGGGGATTTCATCGGCGGAGCAATTTCTAGTGTCGGTTGGCCGTCGGCTGTGCGCTGCGCTCTTCTGCAATCTTGGCAGATCTGAGCGATTCTTTCTTTCGCTTAGTGGCACGCTAGGCGTCTTCGTATCTTTCGCCGGCACCACATCTGAGTGAGATGTTGTGCGTTTACAGACCCGCGTTCGCTGCGTATAGAGACCAGCGATTGAGTCTCGGTTGCTTACAACCCTTAGTTCCGACCGTTCTGAAAACCCTGGTTCCCCGGCTCTGCCTGGGAACGCACTGCACTGGAGGCTCCGCCTCAAGTGTCAAGGTTCAACAGGCAGAGCCTGCAAGGCAGTGGGTTCCCAGGCAGAGCCTGGGAACCAGGAAAAGGGAGCGTCGGACACCGAAATGAATTAAGTTCACCTTCCAAGGATCTTTTGAAATGAAGTGGAAACTCGCCAAACTCCCCTGGGCGTCGATGCGAATTGTGGGTGGCATGGGGCTGTTGATTGCGGCAGGAGTCACTTATTCGTTATGGTGGCCACCGCTTTCAGCTTGGATTGACCAGACATTGATTTCGCAACGGAAGGCTCCGGCTGACGAAGAGAGTTCCGACTCGCATGCCGCTGCCGCGTCCAGCGCGGAAACGACTTCGCTCGCATTAACGACCCTGTCGCGATTGAATTTAGGGCTGACTGACGACTTCCTGAAACCGATCGTTCTAACGACCTACAGTCGATCGACCACGGTCCCTGCCGTCATCGTTCCCAAGCCGGGTCGCTCACAGATTGTCGTCGCCTCTCCACTCAATGGCGTCGTGACGCATGTTCACGCCGTTACAGGTGAAGCGGTCATGCCAGGCGATCTCCTGTTCGAGATTCGATTGACCTATGAAGATCTCGTCGAAACACAGACTCTCTATTTGAGAACTCTGAGTGAACTCGAAGTTGAGAATCGCGAGATAGTACGTCTGGAGCAGGCGACACAGTCAGGGGCCATTTCAGGTAAGTCCCTTTTGGATCGGCGTTACGCCAAGGAAAAACTGGAAGCCCATCTCAGGTCACTGCGTGAGGCGCTGCGACTGCACGGACTATCCGAGCGTCAGGTTGATGCAATTGGACAGGATGGAAAATTACTGCGCGATCTCAAAGTGGTAGCTCCCGATATCGACCGTCATGACGAGAACGAAGAGCTCCGTTTGAGTCAGAATCCGTTCCGTCCCGTTTCTTTAGTCAGTTCGCAAATAGCTGCTTCTCCTCAACCAGAGAATCACAAGCCATTGGTGATCGAGGTGCTCCAAGTCCACAAAGGCCAAGCGGTCGTGGCGGGTGAGAAGTTATGCTCTCTTTCAGACTACACGCAGTTGTTTATCGAAGGGAAGGCGTTTGAACAAGATGTTCCGGCAATTGCCAACGCTGCTCAACAGGGTTGGACTGTGGAGGCGGTGTTCCCAGGAGTCTCCGGTCCCTCGAAAGTCGCTGGTCTTAACGTAGCGTTCGTCGGCAACTCGATCGATTCCGATTCACGCACGCTCTCTTTCTTCGTTGAGTTGCCCAACCAAGTAATGAGAGACGAGACCAATGCAGAGGGACAGCGTTATCTCTCCTGGAAGTATCGCCTGGGACAACGACTTGAGCTACATGTGCCAGTCGAACAATGGGAAGACCAGATCGTGGTACCAGTCGACGCTATCGTTAAAGAGGGAGCAGACTGGTACGTGTTTCAGCAAAATGGGACTAATTTCACGCGTGTCCCGGTACACGTCAGACATCGAGACCAATCGTCCGCTGTCATCGCCAACGATGGGGCAATTTTTCCAGGCGATGTCATCGCCCTTAAGTCTGCGCATCAGATGCAAATGGCGATCAAGAATAAATCGGGTGGTGGGGCTGATCCACACGCGGGTCATAGTCATTGAGTTGAGAGTTTCGATGGGAGAAGTCTGTGTTCGGATTTGAAAAAATTGACGTTTGGCGCAAAGCCATTGAATTTGCCGACGAAGTCTACTGTGTCACAAAAGCGTTTCCGACTGACGAACGATTCGGTCTAACCAATCAACTACGACGGGCAGCATGCTAAACTCAGTGATACGATTTGCGTTGCAACAACGGATGCTCACCATGGCTGTTGCCATGTTCTTGATCGCATACGGCACGTGGCAAATTCTCGTGATGCCGATCGATGTGTTTCCCGACCTGAATCGGCCACGCGTGGTGATCATGACGGAAGCCGCAGGCATGGCCCCCGAGGAAGTGGAATCGTTGATCACGTTCCCAATCGAAACGACCATGAACGGTGCCAGTGGCGTCGAAGCGGTAAGGAGTTCGTCGGGCGTTGGAATCTCGGTCATCTACGTCGAATTTGCTTACGGCACGGACGTCTACACAGACCGGCAGATCGTGGCGGAACGAATGCAGATGGTACAGGACCGACTGCCGAAGGGAATTGCCCCTCAGTTGGCTCCGATCTCGTCCATTATGGGGCAAATCATCATGCTCGGAATGTGGAGCGATGACCCTAGCGTCGACACCATGTCTCTCAGGACAACAGCCGACTGGGTCGTGCGGCAACGTTTGCTTACCATCCCAGGTGTCTCTCAAGTCTTCACGATGGGAGGACAACGCAAACAGTTTCAAGTACTCGTTGATCCCGATGCTATGCTGCGATTCGGAGTCACACTCGAGCAAGTGGAAGCATCGGTGGCAGCCAGCAACGAGAACGGTACTGGAGGTTATCTCGACCGCCAAGGTCCCAACGAGCTGTTGGTGCGGTCGCTGGGGCGGCTGAAGTCGATTGACGAACTGCAAAAGGTCCCCGTCACCATTCGTGAAGGCCGGCCTGTTCTGCTCTCCCAAGTAGCGCAGGTCGTCGAAGGAGCCCAAGTCAAACGCGGCGACAGTTCAGCTTTTATCAGAACAGAGTTGAGAGATGAGAGTGAGTTGAGAGATGAGAGTTTAGAGTTGAGTGCGAAGAAGCAAGACTCTCAACTCTCAACTCCTAAATCTACTTGGTCCGGCGGTCCGGCAGTCGTACTGACCATCAACAAACAACCCGGTGCTGATACCCGCAGTGTAACCAATGCGATCATGCAAGCGATTGACGAACTGAAGCCTACGCTACCCAGCGGCATTCAGGTAATGCCAGTCTACTCACAGAAAACGTTTATCGACCGTGCGATTGAGAACGTGGTGAAAGCTCTACGCGATGGCGGCATTCTGGTCGTAGTCATTTTGTTCCTATTCTTGATGAATTTGAGGACCACGTTCATCACCCTCACGGCCATTCCGCTATCACTGGTAATGACGGCCATCGTATTTGCTGTTTGCGGACTATCGATCAACACGATGACATTGGGTGGCATTGCCGTGGCTATGGGTGAATTGGTGGACGATGCGATCGTAGACGTGGAGAATATTTTCAGACGTCTCAAAGAGAATCGCATCGCTGGTAGCCCTCTCAATCCCCTGCTGGTGGTGTTTCGCGCCAGTACCGAAGTTCGCCGTTCGATCGTGTTTGGCACAATGATCGTCATCCTCGTATTCATCCCGCTGTTCGCACTCGGAGGAATGGAAGGCAAATTATTTGCGCCTCTTGGAATTGCCTACATCGTTTCGATCCTTTCATCACTTATTGTCTCACTAACTGTCACCCCGGTGCTATCGTATTGGTTGCTCGGGTTAAGTAAAGGAAGCGGTCACGAGCAGGACGGTATAGTGCTGCGTGGGCTCAAGTGGCTAGGGGCCAGGGTCATCCAATTCAGCTTGGCAGTTCCCAGATTCAACCTTATTTTTACACTTCTCATGGTTGGCTTGGCAGCCATCTTTTTGTCACGACTGGAAAAGGACTTCTTGCCACCTTTCAACGAAGGGACGATCCAGCTCAACGTCGTGCTGCCACCTGGAACATCGCTGGCCGCATCCAATACAATCGCGCAGACAGTTGAAAAATCGCTTATGCAGATTGAGGATGTCCAGCGCTTTGCACGCCGCACAGGTCGAGCCGAGCTGGACGAGCATGCTGAGGGAGTTAACATGAGCGAGATCATCATCGAACTCGATCCACAATCACCCCGCTCACGCGACGAGCAGTTGACGGAAATTCGCGAGGCCATGGAGGACATTCCGGGTATTGTGACCGCCGTTGAACAGCCCATTGCACATTTGATTTCACATATGATCTCTGGCGTAAAAGCACAGGTCGGCATCAAGGTTTACGGCGACGACCTCGATCTCCTGCGGCAGAAAGCTGAGCAAATCAAGGCCAAGATGGTACTTGTGCCTGGTGTGGCGGACGCACTGATAGAACCTCAAGTCATCATCCCGCAGTTGCGAATTGAGCTCGACCGCGATCGACTGCTCCAATATGGATTGACGGCCGCCGCCGTAAATGAATACGTCCAGACAGCCATGAATGGCAAAGTCGTTTCGGAAGTGCTCGACGGCATGCGCACTTTCGATTTGCTTGTACGCATGAAAGAAGCTTATCGTGAAGACATCGAACAACTAAAACGCCTCTCAGTGCAATTACCCGAAGGCGGAACTTTACCATTGTCCGCACTAGCTCGCATCTATGAAGCTGGTGGACCTAACACAGTCAATCGCGAGAATGTTCGCCGACGCGTTATCATTCAATGCAATGTGGCCGATCGCGGTGTCGTTGACGTGGTAACAGACATCCAGGCAATCATCAAGCCAATTACCGACTCACTTCCCTCGGGCTATTTTGTCGAATTCGGTGGCCAATTCCAAAGCCAACAATCTGCCAGTCGCATCATCGCAGTGCTATTCTTGATCTCGCTGCTCGGCGTGTTCATGGTACTGGTTACACTTTTTCGGTCTGCGAACCTAGCTTTACAAGTCATGGCCGCGTTGCCCATGGCGTTTATTGGAGCGGTGGCAGCTTTGGTCCTGACCGGGCAAACTCTGACGATCGCCGCTATGGTTGGTTTCATATCACTGGCAGGTATCGCCTCGCGGAATGGCATCCTGCTGCTGCAGCACTATTTACATCTTGTGGAACATGAAGGTGAAAGTTTTACAAAATCAATGCTCGTCCGCGCTGGCGTTGAACGATTGGCTCCAGTCTTAATGACCGCACTTACTTCCGGCATCGGCCTGGTACCGTTGGTGCTATCTGCGGGTGAAGCAGGCAAGGAGATTCTATATCCCGTCGCGACGGTAATTCTTGGCGGACTGGTGACTTCGACCGCATTGGATTTTCTGGTGCGACCCGCCCTGTTCTTACTGTTTGGTATGAAAGCTGCGGAACATGTCCTGAGCCATTCGCACAGCGAGATTGAACTTGAAGAAGAATTGACTGATTTTAATAACAGAACGAACTAGTTTCTCACCTTCACTTTGGAGACAATCATGCGTGTTTACTCTCTAGCCCTATTTTTTGTTGGCGGAATCGTTTTACTCACAGCCGGCTGCAGCGGTGATGCAAGTTCGACCGCAGGGAGTTCGTCAGTCGCGGTAGATGATGGGCCACCGACGGCTGTTGACGTTCACAATCATCCCTCGGAAGGCCCGCATCATGGAACACTCGTGGAACTGGGTAACGAAGAATTTCACGCCGAAGTCATCCATGACGCGACTTCGGTCACAATCTACGTATTGGACAGTAGTGCCAAGCAGGCCATCCCCATTGATTCCAGTGACATTACCATCAACATTTTGCACGCTGGAACTCCTCAGCAGTTCAAGCTGCTTCCTAGCCCCGAGCAAGGCAATCCAAGCGGACAGTCCTCTCGATTCACTCTCGCCGATGCGGAATTGGCTGGACTCATGGATGACGAATCCGCCTCTCCCAAGCTGAGCGTGACGATTAGCGGAACTCCCTATCGCGGCGAGATCAAGCACGATCATGACGGGCATAGCGGACATGATCACGCTCATTAAGCACGGTCGAGTGTGTAGATCGTCAGTCCTGTCAGGTCCTGAGTTGGCGGACCAAACGCGAAACTCGCCACGAATCCGACCGCGACGCAGGTAGCGATGCCGCAGGCTGTATACAAATAGCCGTTGACGGAGGAGAACTCCCACAAGCAGAACATCACACCTGCCCCAACAAATGCACCGACCATAGCCCCCCCCGCGTTTGCTCGACGTGTCACCGCGCCCAGCACAAACAGACCACCAAGCACTCCCATGAATAGTCCGATGACGACGATGAAGGTGTCGAACAGAGACTTGATATCCGGATTGACGAACACCAAACCGAGTAGCGTTCCGATGACGCCCAACAGGAATGTCCAAAACCTCGCGGCATTCAAATAGCCTCGCTCCGACTTGCAAGCATTGAACGGCCTCATGAAGTCGGTGACGATGGCGGTCGCCGTTGAATTCATACTCGTCGACACCGTCGACTGGGCGGCGGCAAAAACACCGGCGACGATCAGACCGGCGACCCCTATTGGCATTTCGCGGGCGATGAACAGTGGAAAGACCTGGTCCGTCGTGATCGTCGGATCAAGCTTCTCAGGATGTGAGCGATAGAAAGCATACAACGCAGTGCCGATGCCGAAGAACAACAGCGTGGCAGGTATCGTCAGCAGTGCGTTGGTCCAAATAGAACGCGCCGCCAATTTTTGATCGGCGGTGGTCATATAACGCTGCACAACTGCTTGATCGGCGGTGTAGGAAGAGACATTTTGAGCAATTGCTCCGACCACAATTACCCACAGGGCAATTTGAGAGCTGGTTGCGTCCCAGTTTAGGTTGGCCAGCCTAAACTTATCGGCCTCGGTTGCGGTCGACAAGAAGCCACTTGCTCCGCCATCGACTCCCGCGATCAACAAGCCGATCGCCAGCACCGCCCCCCCCATCAGCACGAATGTCTGAATGGTGTCGGTCCAGATGACGGCTTCGATGCCCCCCATGGTGCAGTAGATTACGCTCAGCAACCCCATCAGCAATACCGATTGCGCGGGAGTCAAAGGAGTGGCCACGGATAGAGCGAGTCCGGTCAATGACATCACCACTGCCATGCGAAAAACATGGAACAGCGTGAAGCTGGCACTCCCGAAAAGACGCACTGTTCGGCTGAATCGCCTTTCGAGATACTCATACGCGCTGGTGGCATCAATCCGACGATAGAAAGGGAGTGCTACAAAAACAGCGAGCACTGCCACGACAGGAATCATCATGTTGCCAACGGAGTAGACCCAATCCTGTGCGAAGGCCTTGGATGGAATTCCGGTAAATGTCAGCGAGCTGAGCATGGTTGCGAAAATGCTGCACCCTGCCGCCCACCATGGAATCGACTGTCCGCCGCGAAAGAAGTCGTCGGTGTCCTTGTTCTTCTTTGTGAAGTAGACGCCGACGCCTACCATTGCCAACAGGTATCCAAAAAGCACGATGTAGTTGATCGTCCCGAAACCGTGGTCTGGACGAATGGCCCTGACGCGAAACACTTGTGGCGACCGCACGCGCGGCCGTACTTCACCGGTCGGAATAATAATGTCGTCACCCCATTTCACGGCGATTGTCGTTACGTGGTTGGCGGGTGTTGGACCCGCTTCGATCCATGTGTCGGTGATCGTGTGATAGGCGAGCGTCTGCTTGACGAAGCCGGGATGGTCGTCTCTGAGTTCGTCGCTTCTAAAGTAGAGCTCCTCGGTTGCACCACCGAGCACAAAAATGTGACTCTGTCCGAATCCAATTCCTGTCCCGGCCATCACGCATCGCGGTGCGTCAGTCCGTTGTCTCCATTTCTCCGTTGCCGGGTTGTATTCCCAGACATCTCTGAGGAATGCAAAACTGGCTGGATCGTCGGCGTCCCCATCCTGTCGTCTTCCGCTGATGACGTACACGCAATCGTTGTAGCCGTTGTGTTGGCTGACGGTTAAGTTGAATGCGCGCTTCGGTCCAGGGCATGGAGGGAGCTCTTTCCACACAAACTCAGGCTGGTTGTCTTTCAGTGACAGGTCGAGCGTCCAAAAGTTATTCATCGCCGATTCAAGCGACTGACTACTTTGCCCGCCTGCGAGGTAGATCGTGTCGCCAATCAACGTCGCCGCTGCGAACGCGCACGGCGACGGCAACGAAGGATAGGGAGTGGTTGCGATCTTTTGAGATTTCGCGTCCCAACTTAAAAGGAAGACTTCATCGAAGGTCCCCTCCGCATCATTACCCCCCATGCAAACGACACCGTCCTTGGTCGAGACAGCCGCCCCGTACGCTATCGGGCGAGGCAGTTTGCCGCCGTCTTGCCAAGCAAAGCCATCGCCATCCTTGGTCAGCACATAGATGCCGTCCAGCCATACTTTGTCGTTGTCCCAAACGGGCTGCGGAAAGTTCGCCCCGCCAGCAACGATCAGTGCGTCGTCGTGAACTCCAGCAAACGGACCGGCGACACCGATCGTAACAGGAAACGCCGGCAATTCTTCCCACGCAAGCAAACCTGCATCTTCGGCGAATAATCCAGAAGAAGCTGTCAGCAACAATACGACCAGGAACGCGGAGAATCGTTTCGCACTACCCCGCGCCGTAAGGAGCTCTTTCAGGGTCATAGCTTACCCACCGCTTTCAGCGCTTCGGCCAGAATCTGTTAAAACGCTACGTGATTCCAACTGCGACCACTCAAAAAAGCCAATCGACTCCAGCTCGCTTCGCAACTTACTGACATCCGCATTGGTCAACCATCCTTGCGGTAGTCGGCAGCCACCAACATTGAATCCCCGCATTCCAAGCACGGCTTTCATAGCGGCATGAAATGGGAATTGGCTCAACGTGCGAATCATAGTTACCGACGAAGATTGCGAACGCCGTGCTTCGTCAATGTCGCCGTCAGCAAATGCCGTAATGATGCGGCGATACAATGGCGCGGCGATGTTGTAGGTGCTGCCGATCGCTGCTCGGGAACCGGTGGCCAGCGCCCCCAGCAACATCTCATCGCAACCCCAGACGACGTCAAAGCACCCATGGTCCAGTTCAATGCACTGTTGAAACTCATGCAGCTTTGTGTCGGTGTATTTGAGACCGGCGAGGTTTGGAATGCGATCGCGGCCACGTCGCAGAAATTCGACCACATCCAGTGTTGAGCCAGTTAGCGCCGGAATGTGGTAATAGTAGAACGGCAGGTCAGACGCACCCCTGGCGATTTCGGCCATGCAATCTATCAGAGTCTCGACATCGGAAACTTTGAAGTACGATGGACACGTTGCCGAAATCAGATCCGCACCCATCGCCCGAGCATGTTCGGCCAGTTGCCGCGCTTCGAAAAGACTGTTGTGGCCAACCTGAACGATAACGGGGACTCGCCCACCGCAAGCACGCACATAAGCCTCGGCCACCGCTTTTCTTTCGTCAGTTGACAGCGACATCCCTTCGCCCGTACTTCCGCAGACGTACAACCCGCTGACTCCAGTGGCCAGCAGGTGTTCGACCATCGGCGAGACTTCGGCGAGGTTCAAATTCCCTTCAGCGTCGAGCGGCGTGTACGTTGCCGCAATGAGACCATCCAGTCTTGTTGGTTCCACACTAGCTGCCTTGTTTGAGTTCTGAGTTCGGCACAGTGACGAATGGTTTCGTTGCTGCGCGTTGTCTATTCTTTACGCCTTTTCTGTTTGGAAGGCACCACTCTGAACGCTTGAATTTGTCGCACACTCGTTGGAGTACAGCCTTTAGCCGCCGTTGTATGTCGAACGCCACAAAAGCGGCTAAAGCCTGACTCCAACGCAAAGTGCCACTGTCCAACGAGGACCGATGCTCTTATTTAGTTTATCGGGTTGAGCCATTTCCTGATCCATCATAACGCATCCACCACGAGACATCGCTTAGGTTCTTTTGAGTTCTTTACGCCTTTCGCGGCAATCCATTGGCCGTGGACCAATTGCTTGAATCGGTGTTCGGCTCTTTTGAGGATGGATCAGAACTGGCACGGGCGATTTAATGTGGCGCCTACTGTTCCATATCTCTGAGTTGCAAGTTCAACGCGCCGACCGACATGCGAATCTCGATTAGAGAGATGGTCAATGAGCCGACCATCAAAACCAGACTGATCGCGAAGACAACCTTACCGACGAAGATCATTCCTGCAAACAGCAAGGCCATGCAGGCGGTACAAGACAGCAGGCTGGCAACACCGAGAGATTGCATGTCGCGGATTAAATTCACTCGCCGGCGCAAATTTGCGATTTGAGCGGCGGCCAATGGGTCAGGTGTCTTCTGGTACTCGCGGTGCAACGTGCGAATAACGGTTGCCAAGGCGAGAAACCGATTCGTGTAAGCAAGTAAGAGCAAAGAAATTGTTGAGAAAAGCAATGCTGGCGTAGTGAGGTCGATGTTCATTGTTGACGCTTGTGGTTCTTCAGGTGCGGACTTTTCTTACACTTGTCGGAACCATTCAACCTGAACAGAATTAAGAAGGAAGTCATCGACGGGCCGAGCGTATCCGCATTTATTTCCACAATGTTACCACCTGGGCGAGCATCGTCAAAGTCTTTTAGCCCGACAAGAAGATTTGACGACTGGAAAATGACTATACGGATTGCCTAATTGCCTGTCGATCCACTCAGAAAGCAGGGGAGCAGGACACGCGTGAGTACTAACATTTAACCACCTCATAATAGAATCAACGCCATTGATGCAAAATCATCCAAACCTCATACCGAGCGGTCGCAGTGTCGGATGAATTCTTTTGTGAATTTTGCGAAATACTCTTGGAGTATGCTCGGCAAAAAGAAATTTGTTGAAAAAAGTCGGCTGTTGACATCTGAGCTGTCCCGGCCTCCGTAATCATCATATTTGGGCTCGTTCCCACGTCATGTTATTTACGCGGCATTCACGTATTTCGTGGGTGCCGTGTTCTATTTCTGCCCAGCTACCGTCTGCTGCGGATTAAGCTTAGTCTATGACTCGTTCACTCCAAAAACGATCCCAGCACAGGGTGCTCTCGCACTTAGCTGTGTCGTCGTTGTTCTTGATTGCAGGACTCGGAACGACGCGGATTTTGCTTCATTTGCAACAAAATGCCGACGGCAGGTTGTTTGGGTTAAGTAGAGCACCTGCGACGTCGGAAGAATCCGACGCTGACACGAGCATCGCCAATGTGAATTACACTCCAGAGCAAGTCGTCGCGCTGCAGATTCAGTCGATCCGCGAGGCTGAGAGCGAGCCAGAGCGAATGCGCACGTGCTACAGTTTGGCTTCACCCAATAATCGAGCGATGACTGGCCCACTCGAACACTTCGCGGAATTGGTTGTCGCCCCCCCCTATGATCATTTGGCCGGAGCCGTTGATTGGCAGATCGGCCAAGCCACGGTGAGCGAAGGTCATGCTGTCGTTTTAGTCTCCGTGACAACTGTCAACGACGTTCATGCGTATCGCTTCCTGCTGAGCCAGCAAATAGCACCACCATACACAGACTGCTGGATGACCGACGGTGTTGAGCCGATAACATTTGAGAGCTTCAGCAAAGTTACCGCAGACTCCGCCGGAATTGATGAGGGTGCGGGTGGTGAGTAAAAACACACCTATAAATTGCAGTCAAATTACGGAGTCTCTTGATCCCGGGGAGACTGAGCAGGATCTGCAGCTCGTCGAAAGAATGATCGAGGGTGACGAACGTGCGCTCGAAGAACTCATTCGTCGGCACAGCGCCCAAGTCGTGCGAGTTTGTAGACGAATTTGTTTCGACGAAGCGGAAGTGCATTCCATTGTTTCCGACGTCTTTTGGGAAATCTGGAGTCGAGCCAATGCGTTTGATTCGACACGCGGCAGTGTTCGGACGTTTCTGCTGTTGATCGCGCGAAGCAAATCGATCGACAATCGACGCGCAACGGCATCGCGACAACGCGTTCGAGCGAAATTGGCTGAGTTTTCGCCAACTTCGCTCTCGCAACTTGGACGCGATCATCCGAGTGCCGAGTCGATTCGCTTGGAATTCACGTTGCAAGTGCAAACTGCATTGAAATGCTTGCCCAGCACGCAGCGCGAAGCCATCGAGCTTGCGTTTTTCAAAGGCTACTCGCATGACGAAGTAGCACGTCAACTCAATACACCGCTGGGAACGATCAAGTCCCGCATCCGAACGGGATTGCGGCAACTGAAACGCTCGCTACCCGACGACTGTTCTTCATAGGAATTACGATGAACTGCAACTCGATTCAAGAAATGCTGGTTGAGTATCTGCTTCGCGAATTGGACGAGCCAGATGATCAGACTGTCAATGATCACCTTCGCGACGGTTGCCCAAGTTGCAACGCTGAACTGGCGGATCTGCAAATCGCTATGCAGACGCTACTCGAATCAGATATCGAATCAGCGCAACCGTCGAGCAAGCTCACTCAAGCCGCAATTTTGTCGGACGTGGTCTCGCGAGGACGCACATCAATCGCCAGGAGTTCGAAAGCGGTGCCGCAATTAGAGCCAAGTACCAGAGGACGCTTTAGACTCGCCACTTTGCTATTCCCGCTATCCTTTGCTGGCGGATTGTTGCTGGGACTATACCTGTGGGGTGAAGTGGATGCGCCCTATGGCTTGCAAGTCGTCGCGAAGCCAAATTTGGGTGGCTTAAACGTGGAAACACAGTCGACGATTGTGTTTACTTCATTGAATAGTCCTACAGCTCACAACCTGGGAGAATGGCAGGCAGTTTATGATTCTTACACGCAAGAACTACACTTTTTCGTTCGTGAATTAATGGCTCCTCCAAGGGGAAGTCAGTGGGCGTTGGTGACTTACAACGAAAACGGCGAAGCGAAGGTGTTAATGCCTTTCGTGTTGGAACTCACTGGCCGATATCGCGCAATCGTCCAAGGCATTTCATTGTCAGAAGCGAGCCAAGTCGACGTCGTACTTCAGCCGATCGAGAAAGACGCTTGGCACAAAACGAATTCCGCCGCACGGGAAGCGCTCGATGTCTAACTGGACTTCGCCATCACCCTCTGCGCCGATTCGACAGAGGACTGCGAAATCAAAGGGGTCAAGCGGCGAAATCAAAGGGGTCAAGCGGCGAAATCAAAGGGGTCAAGCGGCGAAATCAAAGGGGTCAGCGAAATCAAAGGGGTCAGCGAAATCAAAGGGGTCAGCGAAATCAAAGGGGTCAGCGAAATCAAAGGGGTCAGCGAAATCAAAGGGGTCAGCGAAATCAAAGGGGTCAGCGAAATCAA
>JBGSJT010000496.1:0-6469 GCA_041741715.1 Pirellulaceae bacterium
TGCCCGGCAAACGGACTAGAGGACGTTAGGAACTCAGGGTTCTGAAAGCGACTCATTCGATCGACGATTGTTCTTGCATATTCCCCAAGGGAGGTTTGTCACACGAGTCTTTCTCCGTCTTCTCCATTTGCTCCTGTTCCCCATAGACGCGACTTCGAACCTCGTGTCGGCAAAATCAATAAGCGGAGCGGTGGGGCTGAAAAACGGACGCAACTTAAGGTTTCTAGAACTAGCGCCTACCATCGCTTCGAGACTGAAGACTCAATTCAGAACAAAACTCGCATCAACACAAAATTGCTGAACTGCTATTTATCGCACAGCCCAGGCTCCGCCGGTCAGTCGCTTTCATTTCGGTTCAGAGTTGTTTCTCTGATCGGTTGTTGACCGATTGGATCGTGTTGTTGACGTTATCGGTTTTGCCTGTCGCCAATAGCTAGGACCGACGGAGCGGTCCACGATATTTGAACGGCCCAGTATTTGTATGGTTTACTCTTAGTATCAGGTTTCGTTTGAAAGCGCTTCATTTCGCAGCGCGCTGGTGTGCGGTAACGACATACTGGTGCGCGGAGTTGAGCGCTCCATCCACGCTAAAGTGAACCCAGGAGTAGTCATGATTGTTGAAGTGCAGGGAGATATTTTGTTGTCGCGCGCTCAAGTGATCGCGCACGGCATGGCAGCCGGAGATCCCATGAACAAAGGGTTGGCGCTGCAGCTCCACGAAAAGTATCCGATGATGCACAAGGACTTTCACCATTGGTGCCATCAACATAGTCCCAAGCCAGGGACTGCCTGGATGTGGGGCGGGGTAGGGGGAGTGAGGATCGTGAACCTCATAACGCAGGAGGGTGGCGGTGCGCATGCGAGTCATCCTGGCAGGGCAACGCTTTCTAACGTCAGCCACGCCCTGCGAGATTTAGGGAAGATGGTTGATAAAGAGGGCTTTACCTCCATCGCCTTGCCTCGCTTGGCTACCGGCGTGGGAGGGCTCGATTGGTCGGAAGTTTTTCCCGTGATCCAACAACAGTTGGGAGAGCTCGAAATTCCAGTTTACGTGTACTCCACCTACCATGCCGGGCAAACGGCCGACGAACACGACCTACGCTAAATCTTGTGCGGGATGTTCGACAGCGCTTTGCACTTGCCGCGGTAGCTTGGACCACGTCTCGAGATAGCTGTCTTCGAGTGGTAGTTGAATGTAGCGATGGTCGACGATGAACAATGGTATGTTGGGGAGTGGCTCGCCCACCTCCAACGGCTCGATGTAGGCCTTGCGCTCCCAAGCGGGCTCAGCTTGATAAGACGATACAGTTCGTGTCTGGTCACTGGGCAATTTGAAGGCGGACTCACCATTGAGTTGTTCCCACACCAACGCTGGCAGTCCGTTCGGATCGCGGGCGGTCGGCGGAAAAGGGTCGATGATGAGCAAATTCACTCCAGCCTGGATCAACGCGACCGACTTTTCGATCAAACGCTGTATTTCATATTTCGATCCCTTGTTTCCAGGAGAGACGATTTCAATCACTGACACCACTTGCCCCAACTCATGACGGATGGCAATTTGGCTGGTCTTGCCTGCGTACTCCTCTGCGCGACCTTGCAATACGTACGTCGCCGTGGGTGCGACAGCCGGCTCTGCTAAGCCTATCGATCCACTCGGCTCGGTGTTATCGTCGAGCGCATTCGACCAGCCCTGTAGAGTAACGACATCGGGGGCTGGTCCACCGATGATCTGTTCGGCCATGGCAAACAAGCCACTGGGTAATAGCCCCTGATTGAGCTGATCCGATAAAGCCGAGATCCAACGGTGATGGAAAAAATGGTAGGTCCCAGCCGTGACATTCTTCCAATTGTGCATGGGCATTGCAGTATTTCCCGACAGCGTGCTAACGCAACTAAATTATTAGTTCTATTGTAGCCGCGCGCGTGAGCATGTGCGGCCGATCTAAAACAACGCAAGCTCGTTGGAGTACAGCCTTTAGACGCATTTGCATGTCAAACTCCCCAAAAAGCGGCTAAAGGCTGGACTCCAGCGCAGAGTGGCGTTGTCCAACTAAAACGTTCGGCAAAACATGTCAGACAAAAACATGTGCGGCAAAAAGGGTAGACATACTCGTTGGGGAGGTATCTAGCTAAATAAGACTTGAGCTTCAACGCAAGATGGTCAATTCCATCTAAGCCATTACGCGCATCGATACTTGGCGGTCAGAGATGGAGACTTGATCGCGGGCGATGGCGGCGATCACTTCGGGGTAGAGTTGTCGTTCGAGTTCCGCCACACGACCCGCCAAACTTTCAGCCGTATCGACTTCAAACACGGGACAGGCTCGCTGGGCGATGATGGGGCCGTGATCGTATTGATCGTCAACGAAGTGGACGGTACATCCCGAGAGCTTGACGCCGTAGTCGAGTGCCGCTTGATGCACGCGGCGACCATAAAAGCCTTGGCCGCTGAAGGCGGGAATCAAGGCAGGGTGGATATTGACAACGCGATTGACAAAATCATCCGTAATTTGCAAATGCTCGATATAGCCCCCCATCACCACCAACTGCACTTTTTGTTCGCGACAAAGTGAGAAAATCCGCTGGCTGTGAGCCGCATCGTCGCTGAAACTCTTGCGGGCGACGACCTCGCTTCGGATGCCAGCCTCTCTGGCATACTCCAATCCAGCAGCCTTACCACAGCTACTGACGACCAATTGAAAGTCGACCGGCAGTTCGCCGCACAAATTGCGTTGGATGAGATTTTGAAGAGTCGAACCAGCACCTGAGATGAGCACGGCGATGCGGAGATTGTTCATAGTGTTCCTGCGATAACTTCGATAGCTAACTGAATCACTTGGCCAGCAACCTCGAAAGATTGCGACTCGATGCCGGACGGCGGCTCGCTAAAGACAAGTTGCGTGGCGAGCGTCTCCCCGACAATGTACTCCTTATTTTCCTCAATTGCCAGCGCAAGCTCCGAATCTTCGAAAACAAAGTAAACGCAAATGCGGTCGGTAAACTGACAATTGCGCTGCTTTCGCGAATCTTGCACGAAGCGCACGATGTCCCGCGCGTACCCTTCGCGGATCAATTCCGGAGTCAGATCGGTCGACAACACGACCACGCAATGCCGTCCCTGTGCAGCAGCCCAACCACTCTTGGCTTGCAATCGCACTTCCAAGTCGTCGCCAGACAAACGTAGTGGCTGATCGCCGAGTGACAATTCGACGTAACCTTGGCTCTGCAACTCAGACAACAGTTGCGCACCATCGACTTTACCCAGCGTTTGTTTCAGCGCCGGGAGTTGTTTGCCGACACGCGGTCCAAGCACTTTGAAATTCGGAAGGATTTGATATTCGATGTAGGGACTGTTCCCCGCGTTGTAGGCAATCTCCTTGACGTTCAGCTCTTCGCGAATGATCTGCTCGTGCTCAATCAGCCAGGCTAGATGCGTATCGCCGGCCAAGCTCACCTCGACTCGCGCCAGTGGTTGACGTACTTTTAATTTTGAATCCATTCGCGCGGAACGCCCCAACGAGGCGATCTCGCGCAGCACCCGCATGCGCTCTCCCAGTAACGGATCGGCGCGGTGGCTATCGGGAGTGGGATAATCGCACAGGTGCACACTCTTGCGGACGCGATGGCTTACCGACTGGGTTAGAGCTTGCCACATCGCTTCAGCCACGAATGGGACGAACGGGGCAACCAGTTTGCTCAGTTCCAATAGTACCTCGTACAACGTCCAGTATGCGTCGGCTTTGTCTTGACTTTCAGCCGCCTTGGCCTTGCCCCAAAACCGATCGCGACAACGGCGCACATACCAATTGCTGAGCGCATCGACTAAGCTGGAAATTTGTTGACAGGCTCCGTAACTATCGTAGCGATCCATGCGTTGAATAACATCAGCAGTAGTGCTGGCCAATTCACTCAAGATCCATCGGTCTAGTTCCGATCGCTCCACCACCGCTCGATAGCTGGGGGCGGTCTGTAGTTCTTGCGGCGCGAGTTGATCGAGCTGTCCGGTGGCTTCACTAGCTCCGGCGAAACCGTCGATCTCGGCGTAAATGGTGAAAAAGCTAAGCACATTCCACATCCGCAATAAGAATTCCGGGATGCTGTCGCGAATCGCCCGCTCGGAATAGATGATCGAACTCCAAGGTGGTTGATTAGCAAAGAAGTACCAGCGCAGCGCGTCGGCCCCATGATTGTCGAAGATTTCTTGCGGGCTGCGATAGTTACGGAGCTGCTTGGACATCTTGCCGGTCTTGGAGACGTAGTTGGTCCCCAGGGCTTCACGGGCTTCCTCCTCGGTCAGATAGCGTTGCTTACCATCCTTGCTCTCGTACCATTCGGCCAGCATCAAACCCAGGACGATGCAGTTTTTGAAGGGACGAGGATAGGCCTCCTGGTCAAAGAGCATCGTGCTGATCGCCAATTGGCTATAGAACCAACCGCGCGTCTGATCGATGGCTTCGCTGATGAAGTCGGCAGGAAAGGCTTGTTGGAATTGCTCCTTCCCCTGATGTGGATAGCCCCACTGCGCAAAGGGCATCGCCCCGGAGTCATACCAGCAGTCAATCACTTCGGTGACACGCCGCATGCGCGCACCGGGCACAAAAGGAGAATCGTAGGTGACGGCGTCAATGTAGGGCTTGTGAACTTTTAGATCTTCTGGCAGATCGGGGTTGTCGCGCTTTGCGTTGGCCCACTGCTCGGTGCCAGCCACACCGGGCTTGTTGAGCACTTCGTCATAGCAGCCCACAGCTTCGCGTTTCCCCGACTGCTCGCATTCCCAAATCGGCAAGGGGGTTCCCCAGTAACGTTCGCGCGACAGGGCCCAGTCGACGTTGCTCTGAAGAAAATTACCAAAGCGGCCATCGCGAATATTCTCCGGGAGCCAACCGATCTGTGCATTATTGGCCAACATACGATCGCGAAACTCGGTCGTGCGAATGAACCAACTTTCACGCGGGTACTGAATGAGCGGATCTTGTTCGGCGCGCCAACAGAAGGGATAGTCGTGCAAGATCTGATCGAGCAGGAGCAGACTCCCCTCTTCCTTGAGCTGTCGGGCGATGGCCTTGTCTGCATCCTTGACCCATACACCTTGATGCTCTGGCACATCGGCGGTGAACTTGCCATCAGGTCCCACCGCGCACAATAGTTGCGGTGCTGCACTGGCGGAATCAAATCGTGCCTGTTCATTCTGCAACAGTTCATAGTCGACTTCGCCGAATGCGGGTGCGATGTGGACTAAGCCAGTGCCGCTGTCGAGTGTCACGAAATCGGCCGCGACGACTCGCCAGTGCAATGTCTGTGTCTCACCAGACCGAAGTTTGCCTGTTGCCGATTTCAGTTTTGGATAATACGTCTGTGTGGGTGGCACATAAAGCTGCCCAACTAACTCAGCCCCTTTCAACGTCCGCTCGACCGTCCAAGTGCGCTTAGCTTTCTCGGCGATGGCTTGTGCCAAGCTGGCGGCCACAATCAATCGCTCGTCACTTTCGGCGTCATGACAGACCGCGTAGTCGAGGTCGGGATGCACCGCCGCGAACGTATTGCTGGGGAGCGTCCACGGCGTGGTAGTCCAGACGACCAGCGAGGTACCCGGCTGATCGACCAAAGGGAATTTAACATACACGCTCGGGTCGGCAACTTCGCGATAACCTTGCCCCACTTCGCCACTAGACAAAGCCGTACCACCTTGGGCCCACCACCACACGATTTTGTGCCCGCGATACAAAAGTCCTCGATCAAACAATTGCTTCAGCGACCACCATACGCTCTCAACGTAGCTCTGATGATAGGTGACGTAAGCTTGGCTGAGGTCGATCCAAAAACCGATCCGCTCGGTCAGCCGCTCCCATTCCTGCATATAGCGCCACACACTCTGCTGGCACTTCTGAATGAATGCTTCGATCCCGTACTTTTCGATCTCGTCTTTACCATGAATCCCCAATTCCTTGCAGACTTCGACTTCGACCGGAAGACCGTGCGTGTCCCAACCCGCCTTGCGCTCGCACAGGAAGCCACGCATGGTCTTGTAGCGTGGAAAGAGGTCCTTGATGGCTCGCGTCAGGCAGTGGCCTGGGTGGGGCAAGCCGTTGGCCGTAGGAGGTCCTTCGTAGAACACAAACGTCGGTGCGCCAGCGCGTTGTTTCAAGCTGGCCGCATAGATCGCATGCTCCTTCCAAAACGCGAGGATTTGTTCTTCTTGTTTAGGAAAGCTAACCTGAGTGCTGACGGCTTGAAACATGTGCAGATAAGTCTTGCTAGTTTGATGGAACAGGGGCTATAGAGTTGCGCTGACAATCGACCGCCCAATTTTCACCGCAAGCGCATTTTGAATAAAGGCCACTTCGGCGTTAATATCAGCTCGACGCGCCAGCGAGTGGGTCGGCCCAATATCAGCTCGACGCGCCAGCGAGTGGGTCACCAGCCTTGTCGGACGTCGACCTCCGCCAACAAGACAATTAGCCGACCCACT
>JBGSJT010000497.1:0-2836 GCA_041741715.1 Pirellulaceae bacterium
TGGTATCGATCAACTTCAGCACTTCTCCAAGCTGCGTTCCGGCAGTTGAGTAGTAGGCATCGCCAAACGTACCAGTTGCCGCAACTTGGGCCAGTGCCTGCTTCGGTTCGAGCGTGTAGGCTCGACCACCTGCTTCGTTGATAGCGTCGGCGCGTGGCAGCCGCGCAGACTTGCTTGAGAATAGTGACATGTTAGCCATGGATTGGCTCCTTCCTGTGGGATAAGCTCTTAGTTTGTCAGGCTCTGTAACTGCCACTGAAGACAATCACAAGCTGGATGCCTATGCCACATAAAAACTGTTCGACGAAGGGTAGTTGAGAAAGGCTTTCGCCATCTTAAGCAAAGATGTAATCCCAACTGGCAGTCGAACGAGAATCGCAAAGCAGATCGAAGCACTACGCTTCGCTCGCTTCCCCTAGTTCAATTGTTTGGCTCTATGCGAATAGAGACTCGCTTTTGTCATCAAGGTTCACAGAAAAGCGACCGACGAAGTGTGATCAGAGTGCCATGACGACAAGCGTCAATTGATAGCTCCCGCTATCGCGGCCAAAGGGTTTGGATGTACTCCGAATCGGCAGTCGGTCGTGGACGCTTCTATTCCTGTTTCGACTTCAGCATCTTTCGCATTCGTTTCCACACGCTGCGACCACTTTCGGGGTCCAACCGGACAAGCTGCTGCCGTCGCGTGTCGAAGGTGTGTAGCTTGCCTAGCGGACGCTTGGCGTAAACGAAAGGCAAGCAAACTGCGATGACCTTAAATGGTTGACCTGCCTCGCGCGACATATATCGTGAGCGACCTGGTTCATCCGGCGGTAACGTCGAGCTGGTACAGCACCACAGAAATGAGGGTAACTCGAAGGTTTCGTTCAAGACGGTGACGTAGTCGCGGCGTTTGATGTCTTCTCCCGCGATCCGTGCTACGACGGAGGTGCTGGACCTGGCTCGTGCTTTAGTTTTCATGATTTCACATTGCTGTTTATGGGAGTGGATGTGTACGTGTGTAGCTTCTTCGTGCGACGCTCGATTACTCGGCGCCGGTTGGTATAATCACGAAGAATCTGAATGGCACACGCATGGTTCACTCTTTTACAGAAATGTGGAAAACGATTGATGGTTTGAAAGCTAGCCAGACGGTGAGCTAATCGTAGTTCACAGTGGGAAGATTCAATCTTTCTCCCTAAAAGTACTCGCCGCGATTGGCACCATTAAAAGCAGCCCGACTGTAGGCAACAGCGTTTGAATCGCTTGCCGCTGCCACAGGGACACGGATCATTGCGCCCGAGTTTCTCCTCGAGCAGCTTGTCGCCGTGTACGATGCGGATACCGCGTTTGACATTAGTTTCTGAGGGGAAACCCCGTCGTCGTTTACTCATCGGTTCGAAAAAAGGAATCTTGATGATTGATGTCGTGCATGATCGAGTTCCTTCGAGGTTTGATTCTTAGCTAAGCAGAAAAAGACTCGCCGCTACCCAAGCAACGGCGAGTCAGGACAGAATCATTTGAGCGAAGTGTTAGTTTAGACGTTTCGGTTTCTAGTTGATGTAGTCCAAACAGGCAGTTCAAACTTCAGAGCCGACGACTGGATTCGCACCAGCATAGGCCTGTTTACAAGACACGCGCCTTTCTTAGTCGAGCCACGTCGGCAGGAAAAGGCTATAGGTGTTAGGCTATCGCCTGAAGAATGAGAGACCGAATGGCGAGCATGGGTTCGCGCTCACAAATTAAAACTCCAAGTGGTTTGAAGCGTTTGGCGGTAAAGCTAGATTTGCCACAACCAGATACTTTTCTGTACGCGTGCTCGGTAATGCGTTCGACGCGTCCATCATCCCTGCGTGCGATACGGTAAACCCGACAGTCTCTAGCAAGTAGGGCACGGTTGCCAGCGATTGGTTGGCAGCCAGTGGCAAACAGTCAGCGAAGTCAGTGGCAAGGCTGGACCAAGCACTCCGACTGTAGAATCCATCGATGAGTAGCACGGTTCCCTGGGGCTTCAACCAATGCCGCCAATTCGCCATGGCCGAAAGCGGGTCGTAGAGCCCATTAGCTAATTGCCGCGAGACAATCACGTCAAAGTGGTCCGGAGGAAAAAGCGACATATCGTCCGGCGAGTCGCAGAAGCCTTCCCAGACGCGCACCGAGTTCAACTCTGGCTTGCTAACCAACTTCTGCAGCATCAAAGTCGAAGGTTCAAGCGCCGTCAGTTCGAGACCGCCAATTCGCAGGAGCATGCGGCACATTGCTCCTGTTCCCGAGCCCGCGTCCAGCACTGACATACCGGCCTCAAGTGCAAATACTTGGGCGATGTCTTCCAGGCAGGCAAGTTCCTCTGCTTCGCCAATCTGCTGCGTCCAGGCTTCATATTGCTGGACGGCCGCAGCATCATAACTGGCAAGATGCTTGGCTCGGAATTCAGATTGAGATAGACGGTAGGACATATCGTTCATATTAGAAAACAATAAGATGGCGTCCGCCGGTTGGAAATTAACCGACAGACGCTTTAGTTTACAGCAGGTTCATAACGCGATCGGTCAATCCCTTTTCGCCGAGTACGATATTCATCTTGCCCGCTGTTGCGATCTTCTCGAGAACTTCCAATTCTCGGAGTCGCATCAGCGTTGGATTGTCGGCGAGCAACTTTGCAGTGTTCGCCTGACTACGCATGGCAGCCGTTTCCTCGCGGCGTGCGATCAAGTTAGCTTCGGCCGCCTTCTTGGCTTCCGTTACCTTGTTCATCAGGTCCTTCATGTCGCCTGGCAGAATCACGTCCTTGATACCTACCGAGCCCACTTCCAGACCCAACACACTCGCCTGTTCACGCACGCACTGCTCCAGCTCC
>JBGSJT010000498.1:0-2231 GCA_041741715.1 Pirellulaceae bacterium
GAAGATTCTCGTCACGAAGAATTCATGCGTCGATTTATCGACTGCCAGCGTGGGCTGTTGCGGTACGTAATGTGCTTTGTTCCAAACGCAAATGACGCCCGCGACATTGTGCAGAATACCGCTATCGCCCTGTGGAAGAAATACGACCAGTACAATCCAGAAGAAGACTTTATGCCCTGGGCCTGCCGTTTCGCAGTTAATGAGACACGCTTATTTTTGCGCACGGAACATCGTTGGCATCGCTTTATGAATGACGAAACCATCGAGTTGCTGGCCGAGCGTCGTGGTCAAATTTTCGAGGAGTTGGATGAACGGCGCATCCATTTGCGCGAGTGCTTGCGCAAGTTGCCTGAAAAGGAAAAGTTGGTACTTGAGGGTTACTATTTCAAAGACCTTTCGATTGAACAGCTTTCAACTGTTACAGGCCGCAGTTCCGACGCGCTTTACAAGGCATTGCAGCGAATGCGAACCTTACTATTTGAATGCGTTAATCGCCGAGCAAAGGCAGTCGCAGGTGGTTCCGCATGAACGAGGAATTTGAGTCACTACTATCGGATGTTTGCAGCAATCTTGCTAGCGACGAGCAGCTTGAGCGATTAGCACGTCTGCTTAAGGAGAGCCCCGATGCGCGCGACGACTATTTGCGATATGTTGACATGCACGCCGCGCTCACAGATCAGGTTTTGCCCTCAGTGGAATCGGAAATCATCGATTACCGCTCCACACTCAGAGGTGTTGCGGGTGTGCCACGTCGACCAGGGGTTGCTCGCCGTTTAATCTCGCTGCCGGTTGCTTGGATGGTAACAGCGGCGGTATTGTTGTTGGGTGTTGGTTTTGCGGTAGTATCGTTGCGTAAGAGCGGATCTCCGCAAGAAGCGCGGAGTTCCTCGCCGACAATCACCACCATAGCGACCTTACTCTACTCGCAAGATTGCCGCTGGTCTGAAGCTCAGTTTTCCGAAGGTCAGCAACTACTGCCTGGACGGATGCAACTTGAGAGCGGCACTGCTGTGCTACGTTTTGCAGGCGGTGCCGAACTGATTCTCGTGGGGCCTACTGATATTGAACTCGAGACCGTCGGCCGAGCAAGAGTTTCCCGCGGGGAGGTCGTCGTTCGTGCGGAAGATGGAGCAGAAGGATTTATGCTGGTGACTCCCACCAGCGAGATCGTTGACTTGGGGACGGAGTTCGCGGTTCGAGTAGGACGTAGTGGGGCCACCGAGGTGCATGTGCTGGAAGGTGAAGTGGCTTATAGTGAGCCAGTGTCTCCAGGTGATTTGGCGCTCATCCTGCGGGAGGGAGAAGCGATTGCCAGTTCCGCAGTAGGAGGAAAACCACGCGCCGTGCCAATGAATTCCCCTCGATTTGCGGAACTCGTAAATCGTATCAACCCGAGTCCGCGGCTAGATCTATTAACTGCCTACGACGGCTTCAACTATACTCCTGGAGAACTGCCACTTCTTGAGAGCACTTCTGGTAAGGGCTGGGCTGGTCCCTGGCGCAAGCGGACTGATGCTGAGGGAGCAAATGTTGATCCCGATATCGGGACCAACGACTCGTTGCAGATCGTACACGGGCAAATGAATGTTACCTGGCCTGTGCCGGGTGGTCGGCTGGGAATGCTGCAATTGCCTGCTGGGAAATCATTCCGAGTTCGGGAAATGCTTCACCCAATCGATTTGGATCGGGACGGAATTTACTACTTTAGCCTGATTGTGCGCGAGTCGGATCTCAGTAAGCGTCAGCCTGATGCGCGTCCGCACGAATCAATGAGACTGACGTTTCGTAGCGACGAAAACTACTTCGGTGAATCATTGAGTTTTCAGATTTCCCTGCGCCGCAATCCACAGATTCAAACGGGATTGGGAGTCGGCTTTGCTTCCGCGGCCGAGTCTTCTCCGGACCAGACAACGCTTTGGATTGGAAAGATCGTCGCCAGGCAATTCGGGGAGGATGAGGTTAGCTTCCATGTTTTCGCTGAGTCCGATGAATTGACGTATGTCGAGCCAGCGGTGTGGCAGGTCGTTAGCCGCAATCTCGATCTATCGGCCAAGTTGAACTTGGTGTTGTTGACGTCAACAGGGTTAGCCCCGCGTATCGTTGACGAACTACGGATTGGTCCGACTTGGCGCAGCGTCGTACCATTTCGCAACACGGATAACTAGTCATACATATCCCACGAATAGCTAACACGCCGCGACGATCCGAACGCGAAACTCGCTCTTCCACTA
>JBGSJT010000499.1:0-28245 GCA_041741715.1 Pirellulaceae bacterium
AAACCTGTCTCGAACGGATGTGAGCTTGTCCTCTCTCGAGCCTGGCTGTTGTTGCTCAGCCTCAACTAGCTTGCGAAGTGTCCGTGCTAGCCGTGGATGCCAATCTTTGTCTCCTGCGTCAAGCAGGATCAAAGTTGAAGCGACTGCATTCTCAAAGGATGTCGTTCCGTACAACTTCAAGAGAGTCACGACCGCATCCAACGCTGCAGGAGTTGGAGCGGCTTGCATGCTTCCTGTCGAAGGGATTCCGTGCTCGTAAAACGACTTGATTGCTTCGGGATTTAGCGGAGCACCACCCATTCCGCTGATCGTTTTCACTTGACGCGATTTGGCATCGTAAATCATGATCGGCACTTCACCCCCCATGGCGAACATGCTGCTATCGGTTACCGCCAATGCTAAGATCGTGGCGGCGGCCGCGTCGGCTGCATTGCCACCCCGCTCAAGCGTCGCGATTCCAGCCGCGACGGAGTCCTCTCCACCCGCCGCGACAGCTCCACCTTTGCCCGTGGCCCGCCAGGAAAGTTCCGCGGAAATGGCGGCATTCGCTGCTATGCAGGTTAGCAACAACATGCTGATCCAAACTTTTCGATCCGACATGGCGAGACTCCAGAAAGTTAAGGCGTGATGGCAATTGGCAAATACTTGTCTTGGGCACAGTTTGGTTGAATTGAGTGCTAGAATCAAGCATCCAAAGGCTCGGAATTCCAGAGGGACGCCGTGATAAGAGAATATCCGCTTGCCACGAAAGCAACTTACGGACGCATCTCGAGAACGTCGTTCGCTCTGCGTTACTATCGAGCTTCGATTCCCGGGGATCTCAGTTCACGATTGAGGACAGTTAGACGACGCTAGGGATAACGGCGGGATGCCTTGAGTGACGTGCCACGAAGATCCGCTCCAAACCTAATTGGAATGCAACACCAGCATCTCTTAGCTGCCGACTTAAACATCTAACCAAATACCGTGATTACAGTAACGACTGCGCTCGTCGAGGAAAAAAACCCTGCGTCGACCTCGTCGGCTGGTGACGGACGCACGGTGATCGCCGCCGCTAAACGAGGTGCCCGCGCGCTTGGAATCGAATTCACCCCAGACCTGGTCGAATTGTCTCGGCGCAATGCAGCCCGGGCCGGCGTTACGGACAAAGCCACGTTCGCGAAAGCCGATCTCCTTGAAAGTGACTTGTCCGCAGCGACTGTGATCACGATGTTCTTGCTTCCCGACATCAACCTCAAGCTGCGTCCCCAGATTCTTGGGCTCAAGCCTGGCACGCGCATCGTTTCGAACTACTTCGACATGGACACGTGGCGGGCCGACGAAACAGTCGCGATAGCGGACGACTGCGATATCTACTGCAAAGCCTACCTCTGGATCGTACCAGCCAAGGTGGAAGGCAGCTGGGAACTCCCCCAAGGTGAGCTGGTGCTCAAACAGGAATTCCAACAGCTGTGGCAAACTGATTTTAGCCAACTCGCGGTGGAGTGGGACACCTCGGTGCCAAATTGCATCAAGGCGACGTGCGGCACGACGAATTGTGAGACGGCACTAATGTGAAACTGATTCCCCTTGACCAACGCAGCTTTAATGTCGTTCAGTCTTCCCTTCTGACCGACGGCAAATTGAAGTCTTGCTGATTCGCGTGCGCTACAGGGAAGCGGTTTTGTGAGTTGGGTTTGGTACGTTGAAGTACGAACCTGTGGTCAAAAACCGGAATCTCCGAACGCGCACCAGTTGGACACGCCGGAGCGGCGAATTGGCAAGGTTTGGGCACTTCGGTCAAAACGCGTTCGGTAACCAGCGTTGATCGTCGATCATACGGTAGCTTCCAATAAATAACTTCCGACACACGGGGCCGATACGGTCCGCTCCATTCCAATGGCCGAGCCAAGTGGGGCGCGGACCGTCACCGGCTCGAGCCCAATCGGTGGTAGACGGCACACGATTGGAACGACGTGGTTCGCTCGTAGCTCGTGCCGATCATGGGCTAGCCAATGGTTCTCGTTGACATTCCAAGCACAGCGGATAACGTACACCCTGGTCCGTTGGTAAGCAGCCTTCAACACAACCTCGTGTTCCCAACGATCGCCGAAATCGTATTCGTACGAAAACCGAAAACGCGCACCCGATTGAGGAACGATGTCACCGACAACCGCAGCCGGGATAAGCGTATCGATACCGGAAGCAATTTTGCCCAACTCGGCGTCTCTGGTTCCATCGCTTTTCTAATTGTCTGCCGAATCTCCTTCATGACACTTCACCGCGAGCGTTGGTTCAATCAGGTAAACGTCCTTTTTACGGAAATGTTCTGTCTTGACTACATTTCATGCCCGCAGAGGAAATCGGTCACACAAAAGTGCGTTGACTTGGCCGCCGAACCGTGGACGGCTTTGGAAGTGCAATTGCAAATCCGCTAAGTGCGCTGTAATCTGCGCTCCTCAAAAATAACAATCTTGAATTTTCGACATTTCTCGCTGAACGCCGGTATGGCTAACTCTCCACAGGGGGAGAGTCGCGACGGGCACCGACGAAGTTGGTCGGCGAGCGGAGAGGGGGGCTTGGCTGGAGTTTCCCTCCCCCTCGCTTAGGCTCCGACCCTCCCACCGTAAGTTACGTCGAATACGACGTAACTTACGGGGGGAGGGTGAGTTGCACCGAAACTAAACCGGCGTTCAGCGAGAAGTGTCGAATTTTCCAGCGAATGGTGGAGACTTAGCAGAACCTCCCCATCCGCTAGTTGAAAAAAGAATCACTCAGGCAGAAAACAACGCCCCCGAAACATCAGGAACGCAGCTCATGGGTGGCGTGGTCGAAGTCAAACATCCTCTGATCGATCACCACCTGACGATCTTACGCGATCAATGTACGCCGCCAGCTTTATTCCGCCAGCAAATCTGTCGCTTGGCAACTCTCTTGGCCTACAGAGCCACTGAGGATCTGCCACTCACATCACTGCAGATCACAACTCCTATCGCGGACATGAATGGAAGTCAGTTAGCGGTGGACATCGCCATCGTGCCAATTCTACGAGCTGGATTGGGGATGGTGGAACCTCTGCAACAATTGCTACCCGAAGCTCAGGTGTGGCATCTGGGAATGTACCGCGACGAAAAAACGGCGACACCCGTAGAGTACTACTGCAAGCTCCCCGAGAGTCGCCCGTGCGCGGTTGGTTTTGTACTCGATCCCATGTTAGCAACTGGCGGGAGCGTCGTTTCTGCCTTGGAAACGCTCTCGCGGTGGGGCTGTCCCGATCTGCGAGTTCTGAGCATTATCGCGGCGCGACCAGGAGTGGAACGCATGAAACGTGAATTCCCCGATGTAAAAGTTTATGTGGCAGCGATCGATCCGGAGCTCAACGAGCACAAATTCATCGTCCCTGGACTCGGGGACGCCGGTGATCGCATTTTTAATACTCCGCAACTGTAGTTGTATAGCCATAGTTGCATGTCAAACATCCTTGTCGAAGCCAGCGGGTGATGATGAATCCGCATTCATTAGGTGCCAACGATTATGTCATTCAAATGCTTACACTGGACTGCGATACTCCTGGCCCTCGTTGGTCTGCCCGAGCAAGTGAGATCGCAAGTGCGCATCGGGACCTTTACGACGGATATAACCATTCCCGTCGGCCACCGTTGCATGGGGATTATCCCCGTCAAGGTCCGGCAGATCGACGACCCGCTGCAAGCGATCGGGCTGGTTCTGGTTGGTTCGGCTGAGCCGGTTGTAATCGTAGCTCTCGATTGGTGTGAAGTCCGCAATGAGGCTTATGATTTATGGCGTGATACGCTGGCTGCCGCAGTGGGGACATCACGCGAACGAGTGTTGGTGTGTGCGTTACATCAGCATGATGCTCCCGTGACCGACAATGGCGCGCAGCGTTGGCTGGATTCGGTCGGCCTGAAGAACGAATTGTTCGACGTCGAATTTCAAGCTAGTTGCTTGGCACAAACCGCAGACGCGCTTAGAGCCGCCGCAATGAACACTCTACCAGTAACGCATGTCGGTGTGGGCCAAGCTGAGGTGCGGAATGTGGCTTCGAATCGTCGTGTAGTTCATGCCGACGGAACTGCGCATTATGATCGCTACAGTCGCAGCGAGTCCGATTCGATTCAGGCTCGTAGCGAACCTGGTATGATCGACCCTTGGTTAAAATCGATCAGCTTTTGGAACGAAGATCGCCAACTGGCTGTGATCTCCAGTTACGCCACGCATCCGATGAGCAACTATGGCCAAGGAGCAGTGAGCGCAGATTTTGTTGGTCTCGCTCGACGTCGTCGCCAAGTCGATATACCAGACACGATGCACATCTATCTAACCGGTTGCAGTGGCGATGTGACGGCTGGTAAGTATAACGATGGATCTTTGGCCGCGCGTGGACTGCTGGCCGATCGACTCTATCAAGGCATGTGTCGTGCGGAGGAACAATCGCAGCTTCATCCCCTGAGCGACTTTTCGTTTCGCAACGCACCTTTTCAACTACCCTTTCACACTGGTGATGAATTCACTCGCCCGTCGCTATTGAAGGTATTGCACGACGATCAAGCTACGACTGAACAGCGTATTGTGGCTGCCATGGGACTCAGCTCGCTGGATCGCGTCGAGCGTGGCCAAGCGATCGACTTGCCCTGCCTCGATCTTGGTGTGGCGCAGTTGACCGTGCTCCCCGGCGAGGCTTTTGTAAGCTATCAATTGCTTGCCCAGCAGCTTCGTCCAGATCAATTGGTGATGGTCGCAGGTTATGGAGAGAGCTGGACAGGATACATCCCCACGGACCAAGCCTTTCGCGAGGGTTTTGATCACGGTTGGCGATGGGTTGCTCCAGGCTGCGAAGAGGTTCTGCGTGAGAAGTTGTCGGAAGTGTTGAAGAGCGACTGATCGGCGGCACGATCAGCGACTCGGATGCAATTCCGGCGAACTTGTTCTGTAGAGGTCAGCATTTGTACGGTTGTCAATGGGTTTCGCGCCACACGGGATTCAGAAAGTGTGAGAAACGAAATTGAGAATTTTGTGAGAAGGTCGCAAGCGAAGAGCCCTTTACCTGAAGCAATAGCGCCCGTCAGGATTGCAACTGAATGCCTCGATCGCCGATCTCAAAGTGGCGAATGTGCTGGTCGGCATAGCTGCCACGATGCTTGGCAATGTACAGTCCACGTGTCATCTGATTGTGATGCAAGCTGCGTCCCAGCAGGATGACGGTGTTGGCTCCCGCCGCGATGTCGCCACTGGCTAGTGGCTCAGTCATTAATTGTTCCAGCATCGTGTGCTTGGTGGTGAGCAGTACGACTGCCGCTGATTGGCCATGATCGTAGGCCTGACGCATTACGTTGGCTTCGTTGATCAAGAATCGTTCACGCAACACTTCCCGCGCCAGCCAAGCGTGCTCCTGACGAAGCATGCGGTGGTAGATCAGTTCGATCAAGTCGATCTGCAATGAATCACCAGGTGTGTCCTGTGGTTCGATGCCGTCGATCACAAAACGCTGAGTGCCATGTAGCAAATGGCCGTAGACAAAGCGAAATAACTGAGGCATGCGACGATTCAACTCCGATTGCCAAGCGTGCCAATCGTCGACGTCCATCTGACTGCGCAACACGCGCTTGCCCCCGTATCCGAGAAATGGCAACACATCGTTGGGACGTCCAGCCTGGAAGGGGCAGGGGAGATTGTTGTCCGCGATGTTAGCGACGGACAGCGCGTGGCCGAACATGCGTTGCGTGTAGCCGTCGTGATTCTGTGAGTCGCCACGACTTGATAGATCGATAACAGCGCCGAGCGAACTCCCCTGACCGACATCTGCGGTTAGAAAGTGCATGCCGAATTGTGTTTTACCAACTCCCGTCGCTCCAGCGATCAGAGTGAGCGTCCCAGGCAGCAAGCCACCACCGAGCGCATCATCCAATTGTGTTAGGCCCGTGCTAAGTCGTTGTGTCATGAGTGTCGTTGTGTCATGAGTGTTTGTCTGTTTACCATCGCCCGAAATATAAGTGCTGTAGGTACGTTCGCCAGAACGTCGACTCCCTGCGGTCTGGCGACCGCGGCTACATTAAATTGAGTTGGGTGCGACGTGCTCGTTTGCAGGTTACAATACCACTCGTTATACAGCCTGCAGATCCCCGAGGAGCTTAAAATGCGCAGATTCGTTATTGGAATTTTGATTGGTTTGAGCAGTTACAACGTGGAAGTTGTTTCCCGCGCCGCAGACCATCCGAATATTATTTTCATTATGGCCGACGATTTGGGCTACGGCGATTTGGGCTGTTACGGTCAACAGGTTATCAAGACGCCGCGCTTAGATCAAATGGCCGCCGAGGGGATGCGCTTCACTCAGTTTTACGCAGGTTGTCCCGTCTGTGCTCCCAGTCGCAGTGTGTTGATGACTGGGCTGCATACTGGACACACGCATGTCCGGGGAAATGCCGGAACCACAGATACCTCCATCCAATCGCTGCGGGACGAAGACGTGACGGTGGCTGAAGTACTCAAGCAACAGAACTACCACACCGCTCTAGTTGGCAAATGGGGCTTGGGAGAAGTCGATCAGCCAGGATTTCCACTACGTCAAGGATTCGACTACTTCTACGGGTACCTAAATCAAGTGCACGCGCACAACTACTACCCGGAGTTCTTGTATCGCAATGATCAAGAGGTCAAATTGCGCAACGAAGTTCAATTGCCCGAAGGGAAGGAACCAGGTTTTCTCGGAGGCTATGCCACCAAACGCGTCGACTACTCGCACGACTTGATCGCTGCTGAGGCACTAAGGTTTGTTCGAGAAAGCGCTGGCGGGCCATTCTTTCTCTACTTGGCCATGACGATTCCGCATGCCAATAACGAAGCGTCAAAGATGGTAGGCAATGGCGCTGAAGTTCCCACATTTGGCATTTACGCCAGCGAAGATTGGCCCGACCAAGACAAGGGGCAAGCCGCTATGATCACGCGTATGGACGCGGACGTCGGACGACTCTTTGATACTTTGCGCGAATTGCAAATCGATGACCAAACGCTGGTCTTCTTCACCAGCGACAATGGACCGCACGACGAGTCGAATCATGACTTGGAGCGTTTTCAACCGAGCGGTCCACTGCGTGGCATCAAGCGCGCGTTGACCGAAGGTGGCGTGCGCGTGCCGATGCTCGTTCGCTGGCCAGGAAAAATCCAGCACGGTTCCATTTCCGAGCACGTTGGATATTTCGCCGATATCCTGCCAACCCTTAGCGAAGTTGCCGGAGCCGTGAGCAAAATTAAAACCGATGGGATTAGTATAGTTCCAACTCTGCTGGGTGAAGCGAACCAAGCCAAGCATGACTATTTGTATTGGGAGTTTTACGAACAAGGCTCGCGACAGTCGGTGCGGTTCGACGATTGGGTCGCTATTCGCCAACCCATGGTGTCGGGGGAGGTCGAACTGTATAACGTTTCTACTGATATCCATGAGAATTCGAATGTCGCTCAGCAACATCCTGATCTAGTTGAAAAAGCGATCGGCTTCATGCAGGAAGCGCACCAACCCCACGAAAATTGGCAACCACGTAAGTAGCTTCGTGTGGCACAATCGGTAGTGGAGACCGAAGTGTGTGGCACTGGCATGGCCAGTGGAGATCGGAGGGCTCCGCGTGGGCTCCGGAAAAAATGTGCCAACACCTCGAAGTAACCGAAGCTGGTGCCTCGAGGGGACGTCGCTACACCTTGGCTCCCCGGCGCTGGCTTGATTGCCTTCATGGGGAACTAGGGTTGAACAAATTCTTTACTTCGAGACATTGGCCAATCGTGGCTGGGTGCGAACTCAAACCCTTCGACTCCACTGGCCATGCCAGTGCCACCCAGACTATGCCAGTGCTACCCAGACTATGCCAGTGCCACATTGGGAAGCAATTTGAATAAGTTGGCACTGAGAACGCCTAGGAGGCTCGCTTCGTATACAATGTGGCTGTTTCCTTTCCATATTTTGAGCCCGGCGGGTATCGTGATCGTAGCCACAGACCTTGTAAAAACCTTTCGCTGGTCTGGCCTATCGACACAAGCGCTCAGAGGTATTTCCTTTTCAGTGGCGGCGGGTGAAGTGTTCGGATTGCTGGGGCCCAATGGGGCGGGCAAAACGACTACGTTGCGAATTATCATGGGTTTGCTGCGACCTGACGGGGGCTATGCCGAGATCGGTGGCGCACGGACTGGCCCAGATTCCGCCGCAGTTCGCGCCAACATCGGAATGGTTTCAACCAACGATGGAGTTTACCCGTGGCTCACCGCTCGCGAGATGCTGATGTACTTCGCCGATCTCTACGCGGTTCCACTCGACCAAGCCCGCCGGCGCTTGGAAACTTTGGCTGAGCAACTACAACTTGGGCGTTTTCTAGATCAACGCTGTTGCACACTTAGCACGGGTCAGAAGCAGCGGGTCATCTTGGCGCGAGGTTTAATGCACGATCCCCCGGTAATGCTCCTCGATGAACCAACTCGCGGACTGGATGTGGTGGGGAGTCAAACGGTGTTCGAGTTTATCTCCCATTTAAAGCAACTTGGCAAAGCGGTCTTGTTGTCGACCCACCGCTTGGATGAAGCTGAGCGCGTCTGCGATCGGTTTGGGTTGCTGCATCGTGGTGAGCTGATGTATGCGGGGACGCTCCCCGAGATCCGCCAAGCCACCCAGCAAACTCATTTGACCGAGATGTTTTTGACGATGATGCGCGACAGCGAACGGCAACTTTCTGCGGAGGACGCATGTCCTCTAACCTAAGTCCAGCCCGCATGATTCGTTTGTGCTTGAAGGAACTCCGCGAATCGTTGCGCGATCGGCGGACCATCGTCACGCTCGTGCTAATGCCGTTGCTGGTTTATCCGTTACTGAGTTTGGTACTGAATCGAGTATTGCTGACCGGTGGGGGAACCAAGTCGGGGACGTTTGTGACCATTGGGATTGGCAAGGACCTCAAGGAGAGCGGACTGCCGATCCTGATTGAATTAGGTTTCCATCAGTTAACTCGTGCCGAGTCTGCCGCTGTGTTTTTGGAAGAGGTGGTTGATGACCAGCGCTTGCCTGGTGCGGACTCGTCCCAGCCACCACCGTCCGCCTTGCCACGACCACAGTTGATAAGTTTGGAAGACAATGGGCGACTGGCGCTCCGCGATGGCACAGCCGACGTGGTGATCACTCGCAAGATCAAGCCCGAAGAAGTCAACGAAGAAGTCAAAGACGCATTAGCTGAGGCCACAGCACAAAACGCACCCGGTCCCGCACCGACCACAGACACTTCACGCGACAGTAGTAGTCAGCAACTCAGTAGTCAGCAACTGAGCAGTCAGCAACTGAGCTTGAGAATCAATCGCAATGCACTGCGACCGCTGATCGAGCAGATTCGCGCTACCAATCAACTCCCCGACGATTTCAAGCTTGACGAATTGCTGACAGTGGTGGGGAGTTACGAAGTTCGCTATCGTGATCGCGATGCGCAGAGCGAACGCGCACTACAAGTGCTCGAACGCATTCTGGCACAGCTAAATATTGAAACTGTCCAAAGTATGTTGCCCGGCTATCAGCCGCCGTTTCGATTGCGTGCCACGCCGGTCGTGATGAAGAGCAACTACGCTGATCTTTTGGCCACCATGGTCCCGCTAGTTCTTGTGTTGATGACCATGGCGGGCGCCGTCTATCCGGCCATCGACTTGACCGCCGGGGAACGCGAGCGTGGAACGATGGAAGCGCTAATTGTTTCACCGACTCCAACTGGAATGCTGCTGCTGGCCAAGTATTCAGCCGTTGTGACCGTCGCGTTATTGACGGCGTTGGCGAATCTGGCCGCTATGTCTATCACATTGTGGGTCAGCGGTATTGGCAAATTGGTCTTTGGCGATGGCCTGATGTCGCCCGGTGTGGTTGGTACCGTGCTGGCGCTATTGGTTTTGTTCACCATGTTCTTCGCCGCCTTGTTGTTAGCTGTCACCAGCTTCGCCAAGAGTTTCAAAGAGGCTCAAGCCTATTTGATACCGCTGATGTTGCTGGCACTAACGCCAGGCGTGATGAGCCTCCTCCCTGGGATTAAATTCACCAGTTTGTTGGCCACCGTGCCACTCGTCAATATTGTGTTGTTGGCGCGACAAGTGCTAATGGGGGCGGCGGAATGGAATACAGCCTTGGTAGCGGTCATCTGCAATGCGATCTATGCCTTGGCCGCCTTGGCGGTGGCTAGTCGCTTGTTTGGTTCCGATGCGTCGATGCAGGGGAGTCAAGGGAGTTGGCGCGATCTGATGCTGCGACCAATTGATATTAAACGCTATCCCAGTATCGATCAGATGGCGTTGACCATGTCGGCCATGTTTCCATTTTACTTTATCGCCTCCAGCGCACTTCCGTCGATATCGCCCGATTTGTCGGTCAAGCTATGGATATCGGCGGTGGTTTCGTTCGTGTTGATTCTGGGGCTGCCGGTTATTATTGTGTGGTATCGCCGCATTGACCTGTCGACGACCTTTCGCCTAACTCCAGGCGGACCGGCTGCTTGGCCTATGTGGTTGCCAGCGATTGTTTTGCTGGGAGGCTCCGCTTGGATGTTTGCGCACGAGATCTTCATTTTAGCGCAGGCGTTGGGAATCGGCACGATCGAATTGGAACAGTTCGAGAGCGTGGCTAAGTTTCGCGATGAACTTTCGACACTCCCCCTAGCACTAGTGCTATTCGTTTTCGCAGTAACACCGGCGATTTGCGAGGAAGGACTATTCCGAGGGTTTGTACTGAGCGCCCTGCATCGCTATTCGATGGTCTGGGCAGTAGTGTTGTCGGCCGTGTTGTTTGGCTTGATGCACGTGTTGACCTCCAACGTTTTGGCCATTGAACGTTTCTTGCCGAGTACATTTATGGGGCTGTTGCTGGCTTGGATCGCCCTCCGCACGGGATCGATTTGGCCAGGGGTGCTACTGCACGCCCTACACAATGGATTTCTGCTAACGGTCAGCCGCTTTGAGGAGCAACTCAAGAACTGGCACATCTTGGTAGAAGAAGGGAAGCACTTGCCAACTGTGTGGTTGGTCGGTGGAGCGCTTGCCTTTGCCCTGGGAACTGTGTTATTTTGGGTTAGCACGCGCCACCGCCAAGTTGCACAGTATCCGATTTTAGAAGCCTAGGCATCCTGCGGAAATTAACGGTCGCGACTTAAGCGTAGCTGCCGTCGCCAGACGGCAGATGGCAGATGGCAGATGGCAGATGGCAGATGGCAGATGGCAGATGGCAGATGGCAGATGGCAGATGGCAGATGGCAGATGGCAGATGGCAGATGGCAGATGGCAGACGGCAGACGGCAGGGAGTCGACGTTCTGGCGAACGTAGCTACGAAAGTTATCTCCCGCTCGATCCCCGTCGACTCTACTTCCTCTTTAAAGAACCAATTATGAAAACTTTACTCACTGCTGCACTTGTCTGGATCTCAGCGCTGAACGTTTTTGCCGCTGAACGGCCCAATGTACTGGTGATTCTTTGCGACGATATCGGCGCGCACGAACTGAGCTTGTATGGACATCCGCAGCATCAAACTCCCAACTTGGATCAACTCGGGCGCGGCGGTATTTGGTTTACTACCGGCTATGCGACTCCGATTTGCCATTCGACTCGTTTCGAATTGATGACGGGACAATATGGTCATCACAACGGCGTCTATCAGTTTCCCAATCGGCCCGGTGGTCCAAAGGAAAATGAAGGGGCCGATGTGATCGCCGATCATTTGACCTTTGGAAAAATGTTTCAACAGGCGGGCTATGCCACAGTGCAGGCTGGCAAGTGGCAGTTGTCTGGCGAACATCCCCAGTTGATTCGCGAGTGCGGTTTTGACGAATATTGTATGTGGGCCTACAAACATAATTTGCCCCCTGGTGTCAAACACACTGGAGGCTGGGAAGGGAAAGCGGAAGGCAAGACCGCGCGCTATTGGCATCCGTCGATCGTTAAGAACGGTGAGTACGTACCCACCGATGAAAATAGCTACGGTCCAGATATGTTCTCTGATTTCCTTATCGACTTTATCGGCCGCCAGCAGGATAAGCCTTTCTTTGCCTATTACCCGATGGTTATCACCCATGGTCCATTTTTCAGTACGCCTGACTCGACGCAGACGCCAGAAGATCGCCTCAAGGCTGATACGAAAAAGAATTGGCAAGCGAACGTCGAGTACGCCGACAAGATCGTTGGCAAGCTCGTCGCCGGTCTGGAGCGATTGGGCAAGCGCGAGAACACGCTGATTGTTTTTGTGGGGGACAATGGCACAGGAGGAAATGGCAAAGGGCAAACAACGGAGATGGGGGCGCGTGTTCCATTCATCCTCAACGGACCAGGACTGGTCAAGCCGATTGGAGAATCGCGCGAGTTAGTCGATTTGTCGGATGTCGTCCCTACTATTTGTGAAGTAGCTGGGATCGCACTTCCCCAGGACCATGTGATTGATGGAGTTTCGATGGCTCCTTACTTGCGTGGCGAAACGAAGCCCTTACGCGAGTGGATCTACGCCTATCTGGGCTTACAGCGCGTGGTGCGCACCAAGCGTTGGTTGCTTGAAAATAGTTCGATGACTGACTTCGGCCAACTCTACGATTGCGGTGAGGCCCGCGACGGTACTGGCTACCGTAATGTGACCAACGACACTGCGGCAGATGTGCTGGCGGCTCGCGAGTTGATGGCTTCTATTTTGGCTGACAAACCGGTCCCGACGGAATAATAAAGAGAACCGCGTACGGGCTCACCCAGCGTAAGTCGAATGAACCGTTTTACTGAGGAGTCGACTGGTGAAACTGCTGCTACTGGCGAATCCCTTCGGGGTTGGACTCGTATGGTTGGTGGTCGGACTCGGTTCCGCGATCGCGCAGTTCGAAGGGGACAGAGGACCTCAAGAGATTATTCGCGAACTGCAGCGACAGTCACCGATGCACTTTCCAAGCATACCGATTGAATTGCATCATCGGCCTTTCCCAGTGGTGCTAATTCCGCGGCCCGCAATCGTGTTACCCGCGCTCGGCAGATCTTACGCGCTCAAACTGTTTGAGAGCTCAGGTCGATTACAATTCCATACCGTAGTCAATCCGGAGATCGGTCCGCAGCAGCTTGAACTAAGCCAAGAACAAGAGGAGCGAATCGTTAGCTTCTACGTGAGGCAATGCAGGCATGTGTGCGATGGTGTCGGGGACGTGTTCGAAATGACTCCGGAACAACGCGAAAAATTGGATGGGGCAGCGTCCATTGACGCCGCTCGTTTTATGCGTCGCCTGCGCGGTAAATTTGCAGGGACCGCTGAAGAGCAAGAATCGCGAGGACTAAATCCCAGACAGGTGAGGCAAGATGCAAATGCAGAATTGACCCTGGGGGTCGTCAGTCCCGATTCGCTCTTTCGAAAAGTGCTTGCGACCGTTGTCACTCCCGAGCAATTCGGGCAATTGGTTCGCTGGCGAGCGCGTCCGATTCTAGACGCTATCGATGAGCACGCGAGATTGTCGTTAGATGCCCAGATTCAGCCCCTGGGGGGCGCGGAGCCGATGCCTGATGAGGAGTCACAGCGGTTCGTCGCACTGAGTAATTTGCAACAGGAAAAATTGCTGAACCTGATCATTGACAGCTATCGTGACAAGAACGAGCTGCTGGAATTGTTCCGCTCGCATGAATTGACCAATTTATTGCGTGACATCACCCGAGAGCAACTTGAGAGTTTCCTGAGCGCTCCGCAAGTTGCCGCTGTGTTGCGAAAAAAGTCAACATTTGAATGGGAACGCGCCTTCCATCGAGGCCCCGTAGGGGATGCGAATATAGGCCAGCGCGTGTTAAAAGTCATCGAGTTGCAACCTCTCCGCGCACCAGCTAGATGATGTGCTATGATGTTTCTCCCAGAGTTGTGCCAGTTGCGCGGTTCCATCCAACCAGCACACTCCACGACCCTACCGCTTTCTCTCACCTACCCTTGAGGTCCCATTCATGAAGTTTCACAGTTCCATCCAGCCACCCCAAAAATCCTTCGCGCGGACGGCGGTGCTGGCTACCGCGATCTCGCTGTGCACGGTGGCAACTAGCTGGGCAGAAGTGACTCTACCCAATATCTTTGGCGATCATATGGTATTGCAACGCAATCAACCCAACAAAGTTTGGGGGAAGGGCGCAGCCAGTGAAAAAGTTGCGGTCAAGATCGGCGATCAAACCCATGCCACCACGGCAGACGAGAAGGGGATGTGGCAAGTCATGCTCGCCCCTCTGGCTGTCGGCGGAACGCATACCCTGGAGATTAGCGGAGCCAAGAATGTGATCCGTATCGTCGATGTGTTGATCGGTGAAGTCTGGATCTGTTCCGGTCAATCCAACATGGCTTGGAAGGTTAGCAATGCCTACGATGCCGACCTCGAAGCCCTCTCTGCCAATCATCCGGGCATCCGCATGATCAACTTTCCGCAAGTTGGTACTCAGGAACCGGTGTGGAGCCATCCCGATTCGCAATGGATGGTCTGCTCGCCGCAAACGGTCCCGAATTTTTCGGCTGTTGGTTATTTTTTCGGAAGACAATTGCATGAAACGTTGGACGTTCCCATTGGATTGATCAACAACGCCTGGGGTGGCTCTGCGTGCGAGGCGTGGATCGACCGCCAAGTGTTGGAGGAGGCCGGCAACTATGACGCGGTACTGAAGCGCGCCGACGATTCAGCCAAACAATACGAACAACTTACCGACAAAGAAAACAAGAGCGAAGCAGACCTCAAGCAGCTTGAAGGACTCAAACGCCTAGTGACCGGCAATCAACGCCCTGCCAATATCTACAATGGCGTCCTGAAATCACATGTGGGCTACGGAATTCGTGGAGCGATTTGGTATCAGGGGGAATCCAACGCAGGTCGCGCGTATCAGTATCGGGAACTGTTTCCGCTGATGATTAGCAGTTGGAGAGAAGAATGGGGACAAGGTGATTTTCCATTCTACTGGGTGCAACTCGCCGACTTCATGAAGGAACAGGCCGAGCCGAGCGAAAGTGCCTGGGCAGAACTGCGCGAGGCGCAAACCATGACCATGTCGAAACTCGAGCAGACCGGTGAAGCGGTGATCATCGATATTGGCGAGGGGAAGGACATTCACCCCAAGAACAAAGTCGTCGTCGGCAGTCGTTTGGCTCGACTGGCATTGGATAACGACTATGGCTTCAACCTTGCCAGCCGCAGTCCACGTTTCAAGTCACTAGAGCAAGTCGATAACAAGATCGTCTTGACTTTCGAGCATATCGACAACGGTTGGCGTCCCTTTGACACTCCTGATCCCGTCGGCTTCGCTATCGCCGGAGAGGACAAGAAATTTGTGTGGGCGACGGCTAAGATCCTCAAGGACAATCGCATCGAAGTCTCCGCCGAAGGGATCGCTAAGCCCAGTTCCGTGCGCTATGCTTGGGGAGATAATCCAGTCTGCAACATGTTCGATGGTGCCGGGTTGCCGCTCACCCCTTTTCGCACTGACGATTGGCCAGGCGTAACGGTCGACATGGAGTAAAGGCTTCCAAGCAAAACGATAGGCATCAGTGGCAAGCCGATTGTGTCGTGGCACAGTTGGCTGGCCATCATGCCGAACCACACCGCGCTGATGAGTAACGCCGCGTGCATGCGATGTGAACTCCACAAGAGGCGGATCGGCAAGAGCAGCACGACCAAATCGTAAACATAAAAATGGGGACTGAGTAAACAGGTGGCGATGAGTACGCTTGCCAGGTGCGGACCTTGGCTAGCGTCAAAACGGCTGATCCCAGTGAAGAACGTGCGACTCAAAACAAAACTGGCCAGTACTCCAATCAGTAGATAGTTGGCCCAAGCTGGCAGTAGCGTCTGCTCCATGCCACTAACCAACGATAGAAGGTTGCATGACCAGTCGAGTTGATAGCCAGCGTGATGGTGGTAATTCCCCGCCCCGCGCGCCACAGCCAAGAAATCTGGCCACACATTCAGTGGTAGGATGCAAGCCGTAGCCAACCACAGTCCCCCGAATGAAAGACTGGCACCGATCACAAAACGCCATTGCCGATGATAGAGCATCACCAGTGGCAACAAGAAAAACAATGTTGGTTTGATTGACATCAATCCAAAGACCAGTCCCGCTGCCAACGGTCGCTTTCCCTCCAGTAGTCCCCATGTCACCCCCCAAATCAGCAGCCATACCGCCCCTTTCTGACCAGTCGTCAGGCTCAGGAGCACCGGCGGGAAAAGCAACAAAGCTGGAAAAAGAAATTGGGAACAGTGCTCCGTCAATTTCTTCCTTAGGCGGTTCTCAGTGATTGCGATGGCTGTGACCAAGCAGACCAGCAGTATTGCTAACCAAAGGATCACGCCAACGCGATAATTGATCCAGCCGAGTGGACTTGCTAGCAAATAGTAAGGTGGCGGATAGACGGTCGGATAATAGCCATTGGCATCCCATGTGAATCCGATGCGAGCCGGGTCATGTTGCCAAGCATCAAAGCTGGCCGAGTCGTAGAGTCGTTCCGACTGACCCGAGACAAGCATGTTAGCTCCGGTCCAGTCTTGCAGAAAGTCGGAGCCGTAGGGGCTGTCCCCTTTATCCGCATCCCACCGATAATTCGGGCTGGCGAGCAGCAATAGTGCCCCAAGCAACACAGCGGCCAGCAACAACCATTTGAGCGAGCCAAGGGTTGTCGCCAGCGTCCAAGTTTTTACGTTTTCTTGGGGTTTCGTCATAAAACGCGAGTTTCGCGAAAAGGCGGACATTAAAGTAGTCTGGGGCGTTCGCACCGCGCGAATCGCAACACCATGGAAAGATAGCACACCCCAAGAGCCGCGGCGGCGGAGAATTGGGAGAACGGGAGTGGGGGAGTGGGTGGCACTGGCATGGCCAGTGTTGTCGAAGTAGGTGATTTGGATAGGCCACGGGGACATTTTGAGTGCTCGAAGTAATGAATTTGACCGACCACGGTTCTGTCCAGTTGCTAGTTGCTAGTTGCTAGTTGCTAGTTGCTAGAGGCTAGAGGCTAGGGACCAATGACCAATGACAAATGACCAATGACCAATGACAAATGACAAATGACAAATGACAAATGACAAATGACAAATGACAAAAAAGGAAACTGAGGTAGGCTTGGGGTGGGGATCTCGCTAGACTCGCCAGCAGACTCCCCAATCACTGGGATGTGATACTCCATGGTTTTTACGGCTAAGGATGGCTGAATGTACCGATGGCTTCTATGTTGGCGTTATCTGCGTACGAGGTACATCGCGCTGGCTTCGGTGATCAGTGTGACGTTGGGTGTGGCAACATTGATCGTGGTCAACAGCGTCATGGATGGCTTTACGACTGAGATGCAAGAGCGGATGCATGGCATCCTGTCCGACGTCATCGTCGAGAGTCACAGCTCTGGGGGCCTGCCGAATCACGAACTGATTCAACAACGAATTAGAGAAGTCGTCGGTGACGATTTGGCTGGGATGACCACAGTGGTGCATGTGCCAGCCATGGTGACGATCGAGCACATGAACGAGTCGATCACGCGCCAAATTAACTTGATCGGTATCGACATCGATACCTACGCCAACGTCAGTGACTTCAGCAAATACTTGCTGCATCCCGACAATCAGTCGCAGATTGCGTTTAAGCTCCGCGAACAGGGTTACGCGCCTGACCGCGCGACCTTTCCTGAATCAGGCTGGGCACACCGACGACGTATGGCCATTGAAAAGAAGAAGCTCGTGGAAATGCGGCAGGCGTACGAGCGAGAGAAACAGGAGAACGAGTTCCTTAAAGGGCTCGAAGCGCAGAACAACGCCTACCTGAAGGGCTTGGTCGATGGTGCGGGAGCCACCTCCGCCGACTCACACTCTGCAACCACCGAGCTGGAACCACTATCCTCGCCACTCCCGACTCCGCCAGCCGAATACGTGAGCAGCCCGGCGACAACAGATCCAGCCTCGACACCACGGATGGCTTCAGTGGGAATGGCCGGTCCGAGTGTCGATGCCGTGGCGACACGCCCCGAGGATGAAGCCCGCATCTTCGATGCGGAGCACGAACAACATGACGGGATTGTGTTGGGTGTCAGCATCGGTACGACTCGCTATCGCGACGAAGCGGGTGAAGTCAACGACTACTACTACGTTCGTCCCGGCGACGATGTACGCGTCACCTTTCCATCGGCGGGCAACTCTCCCACGGCCATTCATAAACTATTTACCGTTGTCGACTTCTACGAAAGTAAGATGAGCGAGTATGACGCCACCTTCGCTTTCGTTCCATTAGAACGACTGCAAGCGGCGCGTGGCATGCAAGACGCCATCTGCTCCATTCAACTACGGCTGCGTGACGGGGCCGATCTGAATTATGTGCGCGATGCACTGCGAGCTCAGTTTCCACTGGAGATGGCCTTACAGGTCAACACGTGGCGCGATCTACAGGGGGCTTTGTTGGCCGCCGTGCAGATGGAAACCACGATTCTGAACATCTTGTTGTTTCTGATTATCGCCGTAGCTGGCTTCGGCATTCTGGCGACTTTCTTCATGATTGTTGTTGAAAAGACGAAAGACATCGGCGTCCTGAAATCGTTGGGTGCCAGTGGTGCGGGCGTGGCTTCGATTTTCTTGGGTTACGGCGTGCTGTTGGGGGCCTTTGGAGCTGGAGTGGGAGCCATCGCGGGCTTGCTATTTGTGCACAACATTAACACCATCGCTGACTTGTTGGAAATAGTGACAGGGCAAGAGGTCTTTGACCCAACTGTCTATTACTTTGAAACCATTCCCACGATTGTCCATCCGTGGATGGTGGTGTGGGTGATCGTAGGGGCGGTGTTGATTGCCGTCATGGCGAGCGTGTTACCTTCGATTCGCGCCGCCCGCATGCACCCGGTGGAGGCGCTTCGTTATGAGTAGTGTAGCTAAATTGAGCGTGAGTCAAAACATGGAAGTTACCAGTCCTGCGGCCGTCGTACCACGCCGCCGCGTCGATGCCGATCAATTCGGGCCGACGCAATTGAAGATCGCCAGCCCCTATGTGCTCGAGGGGCGCGATCTCTACAAGACGTACCGCAAGAACAAACACGAAGTACCGGTCTTGAAGGGCTGTGACTTTCGTGCCGTGTCGGGGAAGGTGACTGCGATTCTGGGACACAGCGGATCTGGCAAGAGCACGCTGCTGCATCTGTTAGGTACGCTCGATGCGCCCGACGCAGGGGAGATCTTCTTCGACGGCGAGCGGATCGATACTCTGCCACGCCGCCGACGCGACCAGTTTCGCAACGCCAAACTAGGAATGATCTTCCAGTTCTATCACTTGCTCCCCGAGATCACTGCGCTGCAAAACGTATTGTTGCCAATGATGATCAAGGAAGGGGTAGTGAGCTACTGGAAGAATCGTGCGGCTATCAAGGCACGTGCCAAGGAGCTGCTCAGCCGCGTTGGGCTGGACCATCGCTTGCACCACAAGCCGCGCGAATTGTCAGGTGGTGAAATGCAGCGTGCGGCTATTGCTAGGGCACTGATGGCCGAGCCCGAGCTGTTGCTGGCCGACGAACCAACCGGCAATCTCGATCGCGAGACCGGCAAGCAGATTTTAGGACTACTGTCCGAGCTGAAACGCGAACAGGGCTTGACGATCGTCATGGTCACCCATGACGAATCGATCGCCGCCGCCTGCGATTCAGTCATTCATTTGGTTGACGGTCGGATCAAACAATGATTCGCTAGACAGCCGTTGTCTTTTCGACGTCCATCGTTCAGAAGCCCCCCGCGCCCGCTTGCGGGCCGGAGCGAAAGTTTTGTTCGTTAGCAGCGCACATCCGATCCCCGCCGCCCCCTTCGCCGGTTTACCCGGCAGCAGCGACTCAGCTAAATACGACGCACAGTATTCAGTCGTGCAGTTGGGGAACCTTCAGATTTAGGTCGACATGGTTTTGTTCAATGCCGGGTGGAGCCTTGGATGCGTCGGCGATACGACGATGCAGTTGGCGCGATAGCTCAGCCACTGTCTTCTGGGACGGTGCCTGCTTGGCCAAGTTGTTCAACTCTTGTGGATCACTGTCGTGATCGTACAACTCAGCACCGTCGCTCCCGTCCTTCCCCCATTCGCTATAGCGATAGCGGTCGGTGCGCAGACTGTAGCCCGTTGCATATTGCGTGAACGCCGTATCGCGGACGCTGCCGCGCATGTCACGCAACAAACTATCGACTTGCCGCAGCGCTGGCACCAAACTGACACCCGATGTGAACTTGGGAATCTCCAGGCCGCACAATTCAGTCAGTGTCGGATAGAAATCGACCATTTCGACCGGCGTGCGGCAAAGTTTTCCTTTTTCTGTAACGCCAGGGCCAGCGATAATTAATGGAACCCGTGCTGCATTCTCAAACAGCGTCGTCTTCTGCCAATGTCCATGTTCCCCCATGTGATAGCCATGATCGGAGGTAAAGAGCACCACCGTATTGTCGCTCAGGCCATGGGCTTCGAGCGCATCGAGCACGCGACCGATTTGCGCGTCGGCAAAAGTTATTGAGGCGTAGTAAGCCTGCATGGCTTGCCGCGCCACCGCGTCACTAAGTTGATGCTCGCTTTTACGCGTGATCGACTTGACGGCCGGCTCAGGCAGCGTCTTATGATATCCCTCGGGAACTTGCGGGACGGCAATCTGCTCGACCGGGTACATATCGAAATACTTTTTGGGAGCCACGTAGGGAGTGTGGGGACGATAGAGTCCGACAGCCAAGTAGAACGGTTGACCGGTCTGAGCATGTTTTTGAAGTTGCTCGATCGCCTCCGTGGCCGCAATTCCGTCTGTTTGCTCTTGGTCTGTCCCCTCGGCCGCCAACCAACTCAGTGTTCCGCCAAAGCTCCCTGGCACTAGACTGAATATCTGCGACTCGTCGTCCTTGTCGCGCCCGCGTGGATTAATGGTGTAGTTCCACGAGTACGGATCGTCATGACCACTGGTACCAATATGCCTGGGGACATTGTAGTGATAGATTTTGCCGATCCGCGTGGCGAAGTAATCAGCCGAACGAAAGGCCTGCGAGATGGTCAGCGCATTGGGAACGTGCTCGCGAATATAAATCGAATTGCGATGGATGAGCGTCTGGTCGGGATAGAGTCCTGTCATGAACGATGCACGACTCGGGCCGCAAAGCGGGTACTGACAATAGGCTCGATCGAAGCGGACGCCGCGCGCGGCAAGTCGATCGATGTTGGGGGATTTAACCAGCGGATGTCCGTAGCTCCCCAAATCGCAATTGAGGTCATCACATATCAGGAACAATACATTCGGCTTAGATTTTTCTTGGGCCGATGTTGAGTTGACAGTTGAGTTGACAAAGGCCGCACCGCTCGCGACGACCAACCAGCACAACCAATAGTGCCAACGCTGTGATCGAAATAGGTGAGACATAGTGCACTCCAATGGTGGTTAATCTGAGTTTGCGCGAGAAGTCGCGTAGTCTAGAACGCGAGAAGAATGTCCTAGCATAACAGATTGCCCCCCAAGTATTATCTTTTTGCGGCACATCTTTTTGCCAGCCGAGTTTTAATCCAGGCCGCTTCCGAACCGAGTTGCAGTTGACAGTCACAGCGTCTCAGCCTCCAAAAAGTTTTCCGACAAAAAAATGTGCGGCAAAAAGATGAAGCACTCGAAAGCGTGCATAGTGTTTTGATCCGCAGCGCTGGCGTTGTCACTAGCTGCCACTAGCCTCTACCTTACCGGCGTCGATAGAAGTTGATGAGCTCTTTATCAAGTGCGGCGAGGTCTTCACCAAAGTGCTTCTTGAATTGCTCGATGCGCGCGCGCGGGGGGACTTCTCCCAGTGGCGGTTGTTGGGCCAGTTCCTTGAGATAGGCCACGAACTGTTTGCTTTTGGTACTCATCAAGAAGTAAGTGAGCGCCCAACTTTCTGGATAAGCCTCCCCGGCGGTGGTCGCGTCGCGCAAACGTTTGTCGTCGCTGATCAGGGTCATCAGGGAATCAGCACTGCGTTTGGGAACGAACTGGGCGAATAGCCTCAGGTTGTGCGTGTTGACTTTGCCGATCGCCCCCCAACCCTTGGAACTGCTGGCGTCTGGCGTTTCGAAAAACATGGCGATCCCTTCGCTGAGCCACAACGGGTTGTCGGCTAGGCGGATTTGCAAACCGCCATTGTAGGCCAATTGATGCGTCGCTTCGTGCACGATCGTGGCTACAGTTCGTTCGGCTTGGGGCTGTGATAAAATCTGCCGGATCACCGCGTCGCTCGAAACTCGTGTGCCGCTCGGAACCAAGCCATCGACACCGGTCAAATCGTAGGTGACCATGCGATTGGTCTTCATGTTGTAGTAGCCAATCATCGCTTCGGCCGAATCGCCAATTTCGCGTTGGGCATAGGCCATGTACGATGCTTTGTTACTGAAGACAATCGCCACCAGTGGAAAACGGGGTTCGTCCAGTTTGAATCCCTTGGACTTCCAATAATTGTAGAAATTTCGGTGCAAGCGTTCGAACAGTTCGGCGACCCACTTCACGTAGATGTCGCTGGTGTTGTAGATCAGCACATAGTGTTTGGTCTTGTAAACGCTGAAGCCAGCGGGCAATTGTTCCTTGAACTGATCATAGATTTGATCGGACGAAAGTGGTTCAAAGGACGCATCGCTGGTTTGGGTGTCGATGACGTCGGCGCTGGTCAACGTCCACAGTTGTCCATCCTCGGTCCGCAGTAGCAAACTACCGTCGGCGTACTTAATCACCGCTTCCCCCAAGACGCTTCCGTTAGGTGCTCGTTGGCCAACGGGCGATTTGAATTCGATCTCGATTGTCTCAACCGACTGTTGAGGAACATTGGTTGAAATTGTTGGCTCGTCGGCTGCAGCAGGTTGGACGGCTTCGTCGAAAAGAGTCAGCAGAAAGAGCGTCGCTGTAAGAAACAGAATCTGGCGTTTGTTCATTAATTGACAATCAGACGTTTGTTCAATGACATTCCACGTTTTCTGGATCCCAGGCTCTGCCTGGGAACCAACTGCCTTGCAGGCTCCGCCTGTTAAACCTTGGCAGACGAGGCAGAGCCTGGGTACGAGGGTTTTCAGAACGGACAAAACTTAAGACTTCTAGCGCTAGGGCCTACAGTTCACAAAATCAACCTGCTTGGGGAGCACTGGCCCGCGATCTTTTATTCTACTACATTGTCGGTCGTCTCATTTCCGATTCCGCCCATTCCGTTCGAATTCGCTGCGTTGGTGATTGCTGGCTGGGTTTCCACCGTCTGGCGACGGTCGCTACTACCTTGAGTTCGACGCTAGCGTATCAACAGAAAGAACCCGAGTTGCCCATGCCATCGATAGAACGCGTACTGATTGTGGGAGCGGGTTGGGTGGGGCGTCAAGTTGCCGCGCGGATGGCGCGATTCGGTGTGACCGTATGCTTGACAGACCGCGAGATCGCGGTCTGCCAAGCCGCTGTGAGTTGGATGAAAGAGCTCCCCCCTTTCCCGACTGATCCAACGTGGACCGAACGTGTCCACTTGGCTGGTTCGCTCAAAGAACTGTGCGCTAGCGGACATGCGATCGACTTGATTGTCGAATCGGTCCCCGAACAATTGTCGCTGAAGAAACGTGTCTTGCGTGACCTGAGCCGTTTGTTTTCTCCACCCACGATTATCGCTTCGAACAGCTCGTATTTTGTCCCTTCGATGCTCAGCGGTTTTGTCGATTCACCCAACCGCTTTGCACATCTGCACTTCCATGTCCCGGTCCTCAATGACTCCGTGGTCGACATCGTGGGGTGCGACGCCACCGCGCCTGAGGTGCTGCAGCGGCTGCGTGAGCTGACACTCCGCATTGGACAATCGCCATTGATGCTCCGACATGAACATCCTGGATACATTTTTAATTGGCTGTTGCAATCGGTCTTGCGATCCGCGTTAGAACTAGTCGCGCTCGACGTGGCTGATCCGCAAGACATCGACCATTCTTGGACAGCGGTGACGGGCATGCCATTGGGCCCCTTTGCTATCATGGATCGCATTGGGCTGGATGTGATTGAACAAGTCTTGAGCAACGCCCGCTGGGCTCAACCTCCGGACGTCCCCGTCGAACAATTGCTAGCGTTGCTCAGTGCGCACACGGACCGAGGGGAGTTAGGTGAGAAAAGCGGTCGTGGGTTTTACGAGCACCCGCGCTGACACTTTCTTCTGGCATTGGGGTGGAGGCTAGCGGCCAATTTTGTTAGGGTCCGATCGTGATGGCAGTCTTTGCGGCACCTTGCGATGAATGACTCAATGGTTATACCTTTCGGAAACAGATATCGCCTAGTCGTGGCCATGCTCGCCTTGGGAACTTGGGGCATGAGTGGCTGTACCGATGGGCCATTCTACCATATGAAAAAAGCGAATCCTTACTTTCAATCGCAATGGAAGAAGGACCGCCAATTGGGACCGATCTTTGCCGATCGTTTAGATGAGTTGGAATTGCTCACGAGCCAATTGCCAACCATGGCGGCTGCGGAACAGACGCAGTGGGCGGAGCAACTCTCCTCCATCATTCAGAAAGATCCCAGCAGCGAAATGCGCGCGCGGGCAGTGGCAGCTATCGCGCAATTACCCTTTGAAGTGGCCGTTACGGCGCTCAACTTCGCCTCCGGTGACGAAGTGGAGAAGGTGCGATTGGCGGCCTGTCATGCCTGGAAGTTACGAGGCGACCAGCCAGCTCGCGACATGCTCTTGAGCCTAGCCCAAACCGACGAAAGCACCAGCGTGCGGCAAGCCGCCGTGGATGGACTGGCTGTTTTTAAGAGTGACCCTGAAGTCCAATCGACGTTGACCAGCCTGCTGAGCGATCGAAGTCCGGCTGTTCAATACCAAGTTGCTCAATCATTGAAGACGATCACCGGCCGCGATTACGCCGGAGATTTTGACGCTTGGAAAAGGTTCATGGATGGCGAGGATGTCCCTCAACCACCACCTATTTCCACTGCCGAGCGCGTTTGGAATTCGCTCCCGAGCTGGCGTTGAACCATCGTTCGGAAATTATCTTTCGTAGCTACGCTTGCCAAAACGTTTATCGCATCTTTCGTAGCTACGTTTGCCAAAACGTTTATCGCATTTTTCGTAGCTACGTTTGCCAAAACGTTTATCGCGGCGGCAGTGCGCTTCTTCTACGGCGCGAGGAACGCGATAAGGGGCCAACCATTGCCAATAGCCACAGACCGCCCGCCAGGGCACTCGGTTCAGGCACTGCGACGAAGGAGATATCGTCGACGCGATAGCGATAACCGCTTGAAAAAATGTCTGATGAAAGCGTGACGACGCCCAGCGCGGCTCCGGTATTCTCAGTCAAACCTAGAAAGAAAGCTTGGGACCCAGCAGGTACGTTGGTGGTCGACGCTGGCCCCAAAGGCACCGATGTACCACCAGCCGTGAGCGACAGATCGCCAGGTAGGACTGGCGGTGCTCCCCCTTGTGCATCATTGGAAACAATAATGAACAAGCCCACCGACCGAACCGGCGCGCTAAAGACCATTGAAAAATTGTTCGCACCTCCCACCGCCAATTGGTCACCGCTCACGTCGGTACCGAGAAAGCGTGTTCCCGATGTAGTGCTCAATGCGCTGGCGGTGGTGAACGTACCGTTGGTGACTCGCAATTGTGCCGCGCCAAAACTTGGTCCGTATTGAAAGGTGATCCCACCGAGCGAACTGTTATTTGGAATAAATGTTCCCAGGGGCGTCGAATCAAAATTCAGAATCGTGGGAGTTCCACCCGCGGCGGCCAACCATGACGCCTGTGTGTTATGTATGTCGATCGCAGCGGACAAGGGCAAGGTCGAACAGTTCGCACAAGCCAATATACTCATGGTGACAATCAAAGATCGCATAGCTTCCTCAAGAAAAGGTGTTGGGGGAAGTAGTTGAAGCTGACAAGTCGCCAAAGCAACTCAATCTTTTATTTTGCTTGCTAGCCCGATAGATACTACTCAAAATCCGCCGTCAAAATCCGAATTACTCGATTAATTGTCTCGCACTAGCCACCATTGGGTGGAGCGCGTCCCCTGCCACCCAACGTCGGTGCAAAAACGCATATTGCTCCCCAGTCGCATCACTCAGCAAAAGCCGCTCGGCAATCATGCGTCCCGCTACAGTCACCCGACATGGTTTCATCGTAAGGTCCAGCTTCCGCCACAACCAGCGACGACTGACTTGAGAACACACGGGAGAGACGAATTCTATGTGCACGCGCGTATCCGGGAAGCCCCACTATTGGCGTTTCACAGAACCCATGAAAACTAGTCCCCCGCTGCGCAAACCAAGTCGGTACTAACCAAGATGGCTAAGGCACTTTCAAACTTTCAAACATTGAAACATTGAAAAACTTGACACTTCTCACTGATCGCCAGTATAGTTTCGTCGCAACTCACCCTCCCACCGTAAGTTACGTCGTATTCGACGTAACTTTCGGTGGGAGGGTCGGAGCCTAAGCGACGCCGCCTGTGGTAAATTGCGTGGTAGAACAATTTTCTCAATTGTTCAATTCGCACGCACGTGGGTATGACCGAATTATTTGGGACCTTGTGCGGGTGAGTACGTTACCTTGTTGCAGCACATTGATTCGGAGGATGAGAAATGCGATTCCTGACATACAGCCATCAACTCGCCTATTGCATGTTGTGTTTGTGCTCCCCCACGAGTTTGCTGGCTGCTGAGCGTCCCAACATCCTATTCATCATCGCCGACGATTGCACGTTTCGCGACTTGGGTTGCTATGGTGGCCAGGCGCACACGCCGCACATCGATCAATTGGCGACCGAAGGGATGCTGTTTTCCCGTTGCTTCCAAGCCGCTCCCATGTGCTCGCCGACTCGGCACAGTATCTATACTGGCCAATATCCTGTTAAGTCGGGAGCCTATCCCAATCACACCCAAGTCGAACCGGGTGTCAAGAGCGTGGTCCAGTATCTGGAACCGCTGGGATATCGCGTGGCCCATAGTGGCAAATCCCATGTTGGGCCAGCCTCGATATTTACTTGGGAACATCTCCCCGGTAATAGCAATCCAGACTTTGAACGAGTCGACGCGTTCATGGCGGACTGCTGCCGCGACGACCAGCCGTTTTGTCTATGGCTCTGCTCCAACGAACCGCACACACCATGGAATCAGGGCGACCCAGCACGTTATCCAGTTGAACAGATTCGATTGCCCGAGTACTTTGTCGATACTCCCGAGACGCGCGAGGGGATGTCGCGTTACTTAGCTGAAATCACCTACTTCGACTCCCAGGTTGGCCAGGCGATTGATTTGCTCGAAAAACACGATTTGGCCGACAACACGCTACTAGTTGTCGTCAGCGAGCAGGGTAGTTCGATGCCGTTCGCCAAATGGACGCTGTATGACAATGGTTTGCAATCGGGTTGCATCGCGCGTTGGCCGGGAAAGATTGCCGCTGGTCAAGTCAATCCGGCCATGATCGAGTACATCGACTTCCTACCCACCTTCGTCGAAGTGGCGGGAGGAAAGCCCGATGCGACAGTCGATGGAAAGAGTCTTCTTACGCTATTTGGCGGAGAGCAACACCACAAGCAATTTGTCTTCGGTGAGATGACTACCCGCGGCATTATCAATGGTTCGGATCACTTTGGGATTCGTTCCGTGCGTTCCGAACAGTACAAGTACATTTGGAATTTTACTCCCGAAACTACGTTCCAAAATGCCTGCACGCGTTCGCCAGAGTTTAAGAGTTGGGAGGTGAAAGCGGCGAGTGGCGACCAAGATGCACGCAGCAAAGTGCATCGCTATATGCATCGACCGGAGATTGAGTTGTACGATGTGCTCGCCGATCCACTTGAGTTAAACAACCTGGCTGCGGATCCCAAGTACGACGATCGGCAAGCCGAATTTCGCGCGGAACTCGAAGGCTGGATGACTCGCTGTGGCGACCGAGGCCAAGCCACCGAGCTCGACGCACTCCAGTACATGCCCCGAAAAAGTGCGGAAGAGTAGCTAGATGCTAGATGCTAGATGCTAGATGCTAGATGCTAGAGGCTAGAGGCTAGAGGCTAGATGCTAGATGCTAGATGCTAGATGCTAGATGCTAGATGCTAGATGCTAGATGCCAGAGGCTAGATGCTTGTATTCGGGCTGAAAGCCCAGCCGATTATCTAGCCCCGGCAGCAGGCCTTGTCATTACCCACAATTCGCAGCACGATTTTTATGTTTTCAAAATTCGTAAGTGACGGTTTGTCAGGAGTTTAGGTATTAGCATGCAATTGAGGTTGATTTGACGCGAATGCATGGCGTGCGAAGAATACAGCGC